>DALYUO010000142.1:6636-11692 GCA_031981225.1 Pararcticibacter sp. | reverse complement strand
ATCCCCTTCCAGCATAAACTCCATCATCATAGCTGTGGTCTGGTGATGCCCTGTTCCGAAGGCCATCTTAGGATCAATCACTATTTCATAAGGATATTCAGGTTGAGGCTGATGGAAAGTGGCTCTGATATAACACTGGTTTGATACTGTGATGGGATCAAAATTACTTTCCCATACTTCGTTCCAGTTCTTCTGAGGTATAAGTTTTTCCTCATAGAAAAAACTGAACATACCCTCGAAAGGCTCCAGTTTACTATTTAGCAGCGATTGGTTATACTTCTCTGAAGAAATATAGGCATTAAACCCCGGTGGAGTCTCCTCAAAAGTATCGAAACCCGCTTCCGCAACAGCGTTGAGAAGCAGGTCCCGATGAAAGTCCTCTTTCGAGTCTATTGTGAACTTTAATTCGAAATAGTCCAATGTTATTTATTGAAAACTTTTACTATATCCGTAAAATCCCTTGATTTAAGAGATGCTCCTCCAATAAGACCTCCGTCAATATCAGGCTGAGCGAAAAGCTCAGGAGCATTGGTAGGATTGCAGCTTCCGCCATAAAGAATGGTTGTATTTTCAGCAATTGCGTCCCCATAACGGGCTTCGATTTGTTTTCTTATGAAAGCGTGTACTTCCTGAGCCTGTTCCTTGCTGGCTGTAACACCTGTACCGATCGCCCACACCGGCTCATAAGCAAGAACCACTTTCGCAAAATCCTCTGCGCCAAGATGAAATACGCCTTCGGTTAATTGCTTTTTAATAATATCAAAGTGGATATTGTTATTGCGCTCTTCCAGCGTCTCACCAATGCAAAAAATGGGAAGCAATCCGTTTTTTATAACAGCGTCTGTTTTCTTTGCCAGCAATTCATTTGTTTCGCCGAAATACTGACGGCGTTCTGAATGCCCAAGGATCACGTATTCCGCACCTACCGATTTAATCATTGAAGATGAAACTTCGCCGGTGTAAGCGCCTGATTCAGCCTGGTGACAGTTTTGCGCTCCGATACTGATCTTGACATTCTGATTAGCAAGTTGGGCCAGACTATGCAGGTGAACAAAGGGAGGACAAACTACAACTTCCTGCTCTCCGCGAACTTCATCATTTACCATATTGATCACTTCAGAAAACAAACTTACACCTGATGTGTAATCCATATTCATTTTCCAATTGCCGGCTACTATTTTTTTTCTCATCGTTTAATTGTTAAAAATTTCTATATTGTTTAGTAAGATCAAAGACTTTTGCAAGAATTTGTTTTTCAGTATCATCAAATAACCTGTTTCTTCTTAGAAACACTTTCTCAATCGTTTCCATCGCCTTGTCAGGAGAGTACGTCTCCATTTTCTGCTGCCCGCCCCACGAGAAATCGGGAACAAAGTTAGGCGGAAAGCCCGCACCGAATACATTGGCACAAACTCCGGCGACTGTACCGGTATTAAACATGGTATTGATACCGCATTTAGAATGATCGGCCATAATTAAACCACAAAATTGCAGGCCTGTGTTCCTGTATCCCGAACTGCTGTAATCCCAGAGTTTCACCTCTTTGTAATTATTCTTAAGATTCGAATTATTACTGTCGGCTCCTATATTACACCACTCACCTACTACAGAATTTCCCAGGTAACCTTCATGGCCTTTTGAAGAATAACCTTGAATAACCGCGTTATTTATTTCGCCCCCCACCCTGCAGTAAGGGCCTATCGTAGTTTTCGGATAGATCTTAGCGCCCATTTTCACCTGAGAATTATTACAAAGTGCAAAAGAGCCTCTGATCATACAGCCCTCCCATACCTCAGAATTTTTACCAAGATAAACGGGCCCCTGTAAGGTGTTAAAGGTACTGCATTCTGCTACCGCGCCTTCTTCGACAAAGATATCATTTCCAAGAATGGTATTCGTTGAGCTAATATTGGCAGAAGATCGTCTGTCGGAAAGTAGTTTAAAGTCCCGGCGGAGCTCCGTTCCGTTCTTCAGAAACACATCTTCAGGGTAAACGACTCTCGTAAGATCGGATGGATAATTTATCGCTTTAATACCGGCAACATTCAGATGAAAATCACGGGCATCATGCTCATTAAATTTCACGGCAATCAGAATATCCTTTTGTCGTAAGGCTTCGCCTTCCTTTAGCCCGCTGATTGCTTCAAGCAGAGCCTCATCAGGACAAACGGAGCCATTTATAAAAATATTCTGGTTGGAGGTACTTAACTTAAATTTTTCCTGCAGGTAGTCGGCTGTAAGGTAAGCAATGTCTCCCTGAAGATATTCGGCCCACTTTTCGGCTATAGTAAGAATTCCAACCCTCAACGCTGCAACAGGACGTGTAAATGTTAAAGGTAACAAACTCTCACGCGCTGAATCGTCAAATAGAATAATGGTCATTTAGGGCAAAAATAAAAAAAGTCCCGGCTGTTCACCGGGACTTTCAAAATATTTCTTATATTTTTTATTACTTCTTAGCGTAACGGCTACGGAATTTATCGATACGTCCTGCTGTATCTACTAATTTCATTTTGCCTGTATAGAATGGATGTGAAGTATGAGAAATTTCAAGCTTCACTAATGGATATTCATTACCATCTTCCCATTTAATGGTTTCCTTGGTATCGATACAAGATTTAGTAATGAAAGAATACTCGTTAGACATATCCTTAAAAACAACTAATCTATAATTCTTTGGATGCAAATCAGCCTTCATGATCTTAACTTTTTCAGAGGCGCAAATATGCGATTAAAATTTTAATATTCAAAATCAATTTTAAAACCAGCTTCTAATATCCAGAGGGTAATTCCTCTATTTCAGGGATATGTTCGTAAATCCTCCTGACCTCTGGATTTGGAAAGAGGCAATTCAAAGAATGAAAGTGACCAAAATCACCCTTTCGTCATAAAAAAGCTTATCCTGTTGAAAGAAGCATCCCCAGGCGTGATCGCTACAGTTTTTAATTATCTTTGTATGTAGTGGTAAAAGGTAAATAGCTTATGATATTTCCTGTAAAATAAAGTATTCAGGCGATTCATACTTATAACTTACAACTTAATAACTTACAACTTAATAACTTACAACTTACTAGAGATGTTGACTCTGCCGGTTTATTTAGATCATAATGCAACTACTCCGATGGACCCCTTGGTTCTCGAAGCTATGATCCCTTATTTCACTAAAAAATTCGGAAATCCGGCCAGTAGAAATCATGCTTTCGGGTGGATCGCAGAAGAAGCGGTAGACCTTGCGCGCGAACAGGTTTCAAGGCTTGTTGGCGCTTCAGAGAAAGAAATCATCTTTACATCGGGCGCTACCGAAGCCGACAACCTTGCAATAAAGGGGGTCTTTGAAACGTACAAAGAGAAAGGCAACCATATTATCACCTGCGTTACAGAACATAAGGCTGTACTCGACACTTGTAAACACCTGGAGAAATTAGGGGCTAACGTCACCTATCTGCCGGTACACAACGATGGATTAATCGATCTTAAAGAGCTTGAAAGCGCTTTGAATGATAAAACGATCCTTGTTTCTATTATGTATGCTAACAACGAGACAGGGGTTATACAGCCAATACACGCGATCTCTGAATTGGCGCATAAGCATGGTGCTTTGTTATTCACCGATGCAACGCAGGCTGTAGGGAAGATACCTGTTAACGTTGATGAAGACGGAATAGACCTGATGGCTTTTTCAGCACATAAAATGTACGGACCTAAGGGTGTTGGCGGACTGTATGTAAGACGTAAAAACCCCAGAGTTAAGATTACAGCACAAATAGACGGAGGAGGGCACGAACGCGGACTGCGGTCGGGAACGCTAAATGTACCGGGAATAGTGGGACTGGGGAAAGCCTGTGAACTTTGCCGCACAGGAATGGAAGAAGAGGCAAGGCGTCTTTCTTATCTCAGAGATAAGCTGGAAAATTCGTTAATGGAACTAGAGGAAACTCACCTTAATGGAGACAAAGAACGGCGGCTTCCGGGCATTACCAACATTTCCTTCAGTCATGCAGAAAGCGACGGCTTAATAGTAATGATGAAGGACGTTGCCCTTTCATCAGGCTCTGCCTGCACCTCTGCCTCTATAGAACCCTCACATGTATTAAAAGGCATGGGCTTGTCTGATAATATGGCACACTCTTCGATAAGATTTGGACTGGGAAGATTTACAAATGAAGAAGAAATAGACTTTGTGATCAAACAAACCCAAAAAGCGGTAAAACAGCTCCGGGATGGCTCTCCTCTCTGGAAATTATTTAAAGAAGAGGGAGAATTTCGTAAGGCCGAATGGCAGGAAAATTAGCTTTTTTTAATTCTTGTAAAAAAACAAAACGATGATAACAATAACAGATAAAGCAAAAGCTCAGATAGACACTCTCATACAGGAGTCGGCGTATGATGCATCATACTTTCTAAGGGTTTCAGTTGAAGGAGGCGGTTGTTCGGGATTATCATACAAGCTCGATTTCGACAATGCCGAAAAACCCGGAGATCAGTTCTTCGAAGATAAAGGTATCCGGATTGCGCTGGATATGAAATCGTTTTTATACCTGGCGGGAACGGAACTGGATTTCTCTGACGGGCTTAACGGAAAAGGATTCAATTTCCATAATCCAAATGCTACGCGTACCTGCGCCTGCGGAGAAAGTTTCTCGGTTTAACTAAATTTTTCATTAACCCGAACGCGGCATTTCGGGCAAAAACAGTTTTACAGATTGAAATAAGATAGTATATTTGCGCAAAAGGGGCCTTAGCCCCTTTTTTTGTGGCATAAAATATGTATATTGTTGTTTAAACAAAGATAACCAATAGATGAATTTGAAGACCGGATTCAGCACAGTTCCTGAATTGCTGCGTAACGTTGTGAATAACATTCACCCAGAGACAGAAACGTTCCTGATGCATAAAGAAGACGGACGCTGGAAGGAGATAAGTTTCAAGCAAACACTCGATAATGCAGATGCCATATCGAGCTATCTTCTGGACATAGGGATAAAGAAGGGTGACCGCCTGGGTTTTATAATAGAAAATTCACCTGAATACATATACTACGATCAGGGACTGCAGC
>DALYUO010000142.1:2200-6626 GCA_031981225.1 Pararcticibacter sp. | reverse complement strand
CGGAGCCGTAAACGTTTCTATTTACCCTACGCTTTCGGAGCACGAAATTGAATATATTCTGAATGACGCCGGAGTTAGGACTATCCTGGTAGGAACACCATTCCTCCTTAGAAAGATAATAAAAATAGCTAACAACTGCCCTTCTCTCGAACGGATCATTCCCGCTTTTGACAATTACGAAAAGTATTTGGAAGGAGTTCATCTAAACGCCGGAGTAATTGAATTTTCAGCACTCCTGGCACAGGGGAAAAAGAATCTCCCCATTCACGAAAAGCAAATTCTTGCTTGCAGGGAAGCTGTATTACCATCAGATCTCTCTGCATTAATCTACACCTCGGGCACCACAGGCATACCGAAAGGTGCAATGCTTACGCACTATAATTTTATTGAGAACGTAAGGGCCTCGCTGGAGCAGATTCCGGTAGTGACTTCAAAAGAAGTGTTCCTGTCGTTTCTTCCTCTTTCCCATGTATTTGAGCGCACCGCAACGTATCATGTTTGCAGCGCAAAAGGCTGCAGAATAGCTTTTTCACAAAGCCTCGAGCTCCTTGCAAAGAATATGGAAGAGATAAAGCCAACGTTTATGAACTGTGTTCCCCGCCTTCTGGAACGGATTCACGACAAGGCATTGAAAAGCGCCACACAAGCGGGCGGCGCCAAAGCAAAAGTATTTAACTGGGCTATTGATACAGGACGAAAATACCGCGAAATCAAAGAAGCCGGCAAAAAGCCTGGCCTTGCTATCTCTATACAACAAAAAATAGCCGACAAGCTTGTTTTCAGCAAAAGACAGGCGGCCGTTTAAAATGTCTGCTGTCGGGTGGGGCCGCACTCCCTAAAAACGTTGGAGAGTTTTTCGGAAATCTCAACATCAAGGTACTCGAAGGATTTGGGCTGACCGAAACCTCCCCTATCATGTCGATCACCGAATTCGATCGTCAGGTTTATGGCACCGTTGGTAGAATTATTCCCCGGATAGAAGTCGGCATTCAGGATGTGGAAACAGGGAAAATATACACCGTTCAAACGCATGAAAGCTTCGATCCATCGTTCGAATCGCCCGAAGGTGAAATAATTGTCCGCGGTCACTGCGTAATGAAGGGTTACTGGAACAAACCGGAAGACACAGCCCTGGCTATAGATCCGGAAGGCTGGTTTCATACAGGCGACGTAGGTCTTTTTTACAAGGGGAATCTTAAAATAACCGACCGGATTAAAAACATCCTGGTCAACTCCTACGGTAAAAATGTATACCCTACGCCTGTTGAAAATACCTATCTCAAGAGTCAGAAGATCGAGCAGATCTTTCTGATCGGCGACAAACGTGAGTATATAACAGCAATTGTAGTCCCCTCTAAAGATAGCTTACAGCACGAGTTCGGGCTTTCGGAAGAATTCTTTCAACATACTGAGATGTTTATCGAGGATAAAGAAATACGAGAGTGGATCGCACAGGATATCAGGAAGCTTTCTCATGAGCTTGCGAAATTCGAGCGCATCAAAAACTTTATGGTTAAGCGCAATCCCTTTTCTATTGAGGCTGGCGAAATGACCCCCTCCCTGAAGGCAAAACGTAAAGTGATTGAAAAGAAATATGCACACGACATCAATAAGCTTTACCAGGCCGAAGAAGTGGAGGACTGAAGGGGAGTTGAAAGTTGAAAGTTAAAAGTTGAAAGTTGAAAGACTAAAGCTGAATCTGATTACTGATTCTGATAGCCAACCGCCGAAATCCGAAAGCTTTCGGATTTCTACCCCAATAATTGCTACTTTTGCAAAAATTACACAACGACGATGAGTATTGGACTGTCCGAACAGGAAATTTTACGCCGCGAGGCATTACAGCAGTTAAGACAGCTCGGTATCGAGCCTTATCCTGCTGAATCATACAATGTAAACGTTACAGCAAGGGATATAAAAGAAAATTACGAACGGGATAAAACATCTTATAAGAATATCAGCTTTGCCGGAAGGATCATGACCCGTCGCATCATGGGAAGTGCATCTTTCGCTGAACTGCAGGATTCTACCGGACGTATCCAGGTCTATATAAAGCGCGATGACATTTGCCCCGGCGAGGACAAAACTTTTTACAATACAGTTTTTAAGAAATTGCTCGACATAGGGGACTATGTGGGTATTAAGGGCTTCGTTTTTACAACTCAAACAGGCGAGATATCTGTTCACGTGACGGAGCTGACACTTCTGGCGAAATCGCTCAAACCTCTTCCGGTTGTAAAAAGAGACGAACAGGGTAACATATTCGATGGATTTACTGACCCTGAATTAAGATACAGACAAAGATATGTCGACCTTACTGTTAATCCCGAGCTCAAGCAGATCTTTATCAACCGCTCGAAGGTGATCAACACCATGAGGAATTACTTCGACAGCCAGGGATGGATGGAGGTGGAAACGCCGATACTTCAGCCGATACACGGCGGGGCGGCTGCCAGACCGTTCAAAACACATCACAATACGCTCGACATGCCCCTCTATTTGCGAATAGCCAATGAGCTATACCTCAAAAGGCTGATTGTCGCAGGCTTCGACGGCGTTTACGAATTTGGCAAGATGTTCCGCAATGAAGGAATGGACCGCACCCACAACCCGGAGTACACCTCAATGGAAATCTATGTTGCCTATAAGGATTACATCTGGATGATGTCGATGGTGGAAGAGTGCCTTGAGAAGATAGCTTTGGCGATCCATGGCACTTCAATTGTAAAAGTTGGCAAACATGAGATCGACTTTGCCGGCCCGTACGAGAAACTGTCAATGTTCGGGGCAATACAGAAATATACTGGCATTGATGTTTCCCAAATGGACGAGGCGATGCTCCGCCAGGTATGCCGCGACCTCGACATTGAGGTAGACAAATCAATGGGAAAAGGCAAACTCGTCGATGAAATTTTCGGAGCGAAAGTTGAAGATAACCTGATTCAGCCTACATTCATTACCGATTACCCCGTAGAGATGACACCTCTGGCTAAGAAACACCGCAGCATAGAAGGACTGGTTGAAAGATTCGAGATCTTCGTTATGGGGAAAGAAATCGGAAATGCCTATTCAGAATTGAACGATCCGATAGATCAGAGGGCCCGCTTTGAAGATCAGCTTGCACTTGCCAACCGTGGCGATGAAGAGGCTATGGCTATGGACGAAGATTTCCTAAGAGCTCTTGAGTACGGTATGCCTCCTACTTCAGGACTTGGCTTTGGTATAGACCGCCTGGTGATGCTTATGACTAACCAGAGTACTATACAGGAAGTTCTTTTCTTTCCTCAGATGCGTCCTGAGAAAAAATTAAAAGTAGCTTCAGTAGATGACTTTGTAGCGATCGGAGTTCCCGTTGAGTGGGTTCCTGTACTCCTGAAGATGGGATTCAATACAATAGAGGAGCTTAAAGCCGGCAACCCGAATAAGATATTTAACGACCTCGGAGGAATGCGTAAAAAGCTGAAGCTTGAAATAACCATGCCTTCTAAAGAGGACGTAATGCTCTGGTTCGAATAAAAAGAGTTAACAAAAGCTTAAAGGCCTGTAAATATAGAGTTTACAGGCCTTTTTTATATTTGTTACCAAAACGGATTTTATGAACTTGTCTAGTATTGAAATTACAGAAAAAGAATATCTGATTAAATTGAACAAGGAAGACTTCGACCTTTCTTTTATCAGTCAGCTCCTGAAAAGGATACAAGCTGAAAAATTCTTCTCTTCAGCCAAAACAAACGAAGAAGAAGATATCATAAGCAGAGCAGCAAAATTAGAAAGGAACACCTATTTTGATCACCTCGACGACAAATAACGTCACTGTCAAGATAGGTGTTACCCTGATATTATCTTGGCCTGAACCCTCTGGTTTGAACCACTGTCTTATCCAGCTGACTCATTTGCCCCTGCATCATCTTTATCTGTTCTGCCAGTAATTTATTCTTGTCGGCTTTCTTTGCCTCCTGAAGGTACATCGTAGCTTCCCTCTTATTACGCTTTGCCATAGCAATTCCGGCAAGGCTTAACTTTGCAAGAGCGATATTGTGATCCATGGTCATTCCTAATGCAAGGGCCTTCTTAAAGTACTTTTCCGACTGCATAGGCGCCTTGCGAGACTCAATGAGACCAATAAGAAGATGATAGTATCCGTGCTGAGCCTTCAACAGCTCCGTTTCGTAATTCTTAATGCTTTTAAGCCAGCTTTCCGCTTTATCCATGTTTTCTTTTCTAAGATAAAACTGCGCAATCAGCATCTTCTCGTTAAAGAAAAATGTTACAACTACGATAATAGCCAGCAGCAATACAAGTATACCCCAGCCCCAGTGTCCGAAAACCATTAACGCAACAGAACACCCGAGTAAAGCAAAAGCTATTATTAACCTTAAAAAGTTCGGCATATTTTTATTTCTTTGTTAAGTGGATGCAAATATCC
>DALYUO010000142.1:940-2190 GCA_031981225.1 Pararcticibacter sp. | reverse complement strand
ATAGAATTATGCCTGTTCAAATAGAAGAATCATGGAAAGCCGCTCTTGAAGGAGAATTCAAAAAGGACTACATGAACGATCTTAAAGCCTTTCTTCTCAAGGAAAAAGAGGAAGGAAAGATCGTTTTTCCGCCGGGAAACCTGATATTTAACGCATTCAATCATACGCCGTTTCAAAGGGTGAAAGCAGTGATACTGGGACAGGACCCCTACCATGGCCAGGGCCAGGCACACGGGCTTGCTTTTTCAGTGCAGAAAGGAGTAACGGTTCCTCCATCCTTACGAAGCATCTATAAAGAGCTAAAAAACGACATTGAAGGATTTACAATTCCAGGTCACGGAGAACTAACTAAATGGGCGGACGAAGGGGTTTTACTCCTAAATGCTACCCTTACCGTACGAAAAGGAGAGCCAGCTTCACATCACAACAAAGGCTGGGAAAAATTTACCGACCAGGCAATCATTGAACTGTCTGAAAAGAAGAAAGGAATTATTTTTCTGCTCTGGGGGAAAAATGCTCAGGCAAAAATGCCTCTGATCGACGCGGATAAACATTTCATCCTGAAAGCAGCCCACCCCTCACCCTACTCAGCAGAGCATGGCTTCTTCGGTTGCCGTCATTTCTCCAAAACAAACCAGTTGCTGAAAGAACAAGGACTTGAGCCGATAGACTGGCAAATTTAGTCAATGGACAGGGGACAATGGACAAGGGACAGGTGACAAGGGACAGGGGACAATTGACAGTGTAGAATTAAAAATGATATCGGATAATTGTCCATTCTCAATTTCATTGCAATTGTCCATTCTCAATTGTCAATTGTCAATTGCCTTCGTATTCCAGCGGAATCACCGGTTCCTTCTTACTGGTTGAAAGGATCATCATGGTTTGAAAGGTTTTCACTACTCTGATCTTACTGATCTTTTCCATGATGAGCGTTTCGTACGCCTTAATGTCTTTCACATAAATTTTCAGGACGAAATCACAGAGCCCGGTCACATGATGACATTCTGTAATTTCTTTAATTTTCTTCACCTCGTCAACAAAAGTCTGGATAGTATTGTTCTGATGAAAGTCGAGCTGGATCTGAATAAACGTTTTAATTCCCAGGCCGAGTTCTTCTTCATCTACTATTGCATGATAACTTTTAATTACACCAAGGTTTTCGAGCTTCCTAACCCTTTCGAGGGTAGGCGCCGGCGAGAGACCTATTTCGGTTGAAAGCTGCAGATTTGTGATACGTCCGTTTTGCT
>DALYUO010000142.1:0-930 GCA_031981225.1 Pararcticibacter sp. | reverse complement strand
ACGTTTTAAGAATTTGAAGATCAATTTTGTCTGGTTGGTAGGGCATCGTTTACAATTATTCTGCAATTTAAAACAATTTGCAAATATTTTTATATTTAGATTACTCTAAATTTAATATTAGATTTGCAAAACAGACACATGATATCTTTATGGGAGATTCTTTAGGAGAAGTACATTCTACGGTAAAGACCTCGGGGAAAACCGGTTGGCGTAAGTTGATGGCATTTATCGGTCCAGCTTATCTGGTAAGTGTTGGATATATGGATCCGGGGAATTGGGCTACTGACATAGCCGGAGGAAGTCAATTCGGGTACAAGCTGATCTGGGTATTGTTAATGTCGAATCTGATTGCTCTTTTATTACAGTCCTTAAGTGCCCGCTTAGGTATCGTGAGAGGGCTTGATCTGGCACAGGCTTCCAGAAACGGCTACGCCAAATGGGCTAACTACCCGCTCTTTGCCCTTGCACAGATTGCAATTATCGCATGCGACCTTGCAGAAATAATCGGAATGGCAATCGGTTTGCAGCTATTATTCGATTTGCCCCTCATCTGGGGGATATCGATTACCATTCTCGACACCTTCCTGTTGTTATTTCTGTTGAACAAAGGAATGCGGGCGATGGAAAGCTTCATCGTGTCAATGGTATTCATTGTCGGCCTCTCCTTTCTTATCGAAATGTTCATCGTTGAGCCTGTCTTCTCGGAGGTAATAAAAGGATTTGAACCTTCTATCCTCAGCGGCAACGCTCTCTATATCGCAATAGGAATTATTGGAGCTACAGTCATGCCCCACAACCTTTACCTTCACTCTTCACTGGTTCAGACACGTAAAATTGAAAGAACCCCTCAGGGCATTCGCGAATCTCTTAAATATAATTTAATCGACACAAGTGTAGCGTTGAATCTGGCTTTTTTTGTCAATGCTTCAA
>DALYUO010000141.1:8450-12748 GCA_031981225.1 Pararcticibacter sp. | reverse complement strand
GCCATAATATCTGCTTTTGATATACCGTGATTGGTAGATAAGGCAGGCAACTGTCTATTTCGGTTTGAAGGGTCTACAACATCTCCGTCAACTATAGTCATTTCCCCTACTCCCGAACGACAAATAAACTCGGCTGCAAACGAGCCTACACCACCAAGACCGACTACTAAAACATGTGAATTTTGCAGGGTATGAATACCTTCCTCTCCCACCAGTAAAGCCGAACGCGAAAGCCAGCCCAAATCAATCATAAATTAAAACTTAATCCCTAAACTCTGATAATTCACAAAAATAATCTCTTCGAGCTTATCTACTGAAATATTTTTTAAAAGGGCTGCCTTTTCATATATTCTTTCGACAGGAATATCACTGTCATCGGTCTCAAGGAAGATACGGCTTTCGGGCATTAACGATAGCGCTTTTTGTCCGTTCGATCCCGCGGAAAGTACTGCTATTCCGAAAGAAAGATAAAAGTCATGTCTGATTAGCTCACTTGCCACCTCCGTTTTATTATTAAAGCCATGAACGATAAGAGGAACTGTTGGCTTCAGTTTCTTCTTTATCATTAGCAGCTCACTGAAGCATTTAACACAATGAATAAGAATGGGCTTCTTTAATTTTTCAGCCAGGTGTATCTGATCTTCAAAAACCTGCTGCTGCCTGTCAAGCGAAGGCCCGCGGAGCCGATCCAAGCCACATTCACCGATCATTTTAACAGATTCTTTACCTGCATACTCCGCCAGCATGCTGAACTGCTGAGAGTAGTTTAACTCGTCGATATACCAGGGATGAACTCCCGCCGAAACCCATTTACCGGAATAGTCGGCCAGTTGTACGTCTTTCTCCTGCCCTTTGCGCGGCATGATAATATTCGTTATCACCCTCCCTCCTGCGGGCTCCAAATCATAATGAGAATGCAGATTAATAAGCATAGCCGCTGATTATTCAATAACTGCCGACTGACATATATAGGTGGGAATTATTCCAGTGGTGTTTATTCGCGTTTCGGCCTCCGAGGCAAGCGTATTACCCGAAAGCACCAATACCGTATCTAAACCAAATTTGTTACCCCCTAAAATGTCGGTGTGGAGGGTATCTCCAACCATTACAATATCTTTCTTAGTTACCTGTAATTTCTCGCGCACCAGATCGTAAGCAAACATAAACATCTGAGAATCGGGCTTACCAAAACGAATAAATTCTTTACCTACAATACTTTCGACCATTGTTGCCAGGCTTCCAACCGCTATACAAACGTCGCTTACATTCAAAGGGTAAGCATCATCTGTATTCGCTACTATTACAGGAATTGTCCTCTTTCTAAGCAGATTCACTGTCTTATTCAAATCACGGCACCATTCAAACCCTTCGTCGTCAAGAAATACCAGCGCATTCACCTGATGGATGTTAGCTGCTGTAATTTCATTTACCCTCAGGGTATGCAGGCCGGAGCTCTCAATGTAATGTGCACTGTCGGTTGTTCCTAAATAAGCGGCAATGCCATCTTTCACCTTTAAATCAAGATATTCTTTGGCAAGCATCCCCGAAGAAATTATCCTGTCGTGGCTTATGGATTTAAGGCCCATCTGGTGGTACTTCCCGGCCAGCTGCAGAGGACTTCGTGAGGCATCATTTGTAACGATATAATATTCCTTTTTCTCCGCTTCCAGATATTCAAAGGTTTTTTCAATACCAGGAACAAGTCCTTTATAGTTCTTTACCACCCCAAAGGCATCAAAAAAGATAACCTTATACTGTTCAACGACCTCTCTGAATGCGAAGATATTATCCATTTTTCGTGTCCATTATTTTAGGTTTAGGGCATTTATAAGCTTGTCAGCATCAAAGTCGGTCTCAATAGACGGCAGGTAAATTTCGAAGGCTTCAGCCTGCAATTTCTCAGCATATTGCCCACTAAAAAAATAGTTGCCATCTTTTATAACATAGTTGAGGATAAAGAAACGGTATACTTCCTTTAAAAAGCGTATTTCATTCGCCGAAAGCGGATTTACTTTATGGTATTCTTCAAGGAAAAGAAGAAAGCGGTCTTCCATCATGGGTCCGATCAGATAGCTGAACACCGTACGGTCGCCTATATCCGACACCACTCTGCTGAAAAAGTAGAAATCCATCATCCTGCTGCTCATCCTGAACCAATCGTAATCCCAACGCGAATACAACTTCAGGCTTGACGTAACTGAGAAGTTTCCAATGTTCCAGTCAATAAACACGGGGATATTCTCAAACCTATCTGCCCTCAAACGCAGGCGGCTCTTCTGAAAAGCTTCGCAATGCTGTCTGATAATTCCTTTTTGCTCCAGGTCAAAGGTCGTGTTCTTTTTATTCGCTGTCTGCCTTAAAAGAACCCTAATGTCGGTACTCAGGGTTTTTGAGGACCGGGGAAGCACATTCCTGATCCGGGAGCAGGCTTTATGAAACTTCCCGATCTGCTGCCCAAACACCCTTATCTGAGCTTCTGAAAGTCTCTTTGGCAAGCGTTTCTGTACCCGTACCGGATTGTAGAACACTACCCAGGCATCCGTTGTGCCGGTTTTATACCGGTATGTAAATACCCTGTTATTTTTGAGGAGCGACTTTGCCAGCAGATTCTCAAATGGATATAGTAAATTATTGGCCAGCGAATGAATGATCCGGTGATCTTCCTTAAAGTGCTCATACTTACCAAAGTAGGATAGCTTTGCTATTACAATATCCTCATCGTCAAAGATAATCCGGAACACATGATTTGTCGAAACCATCGCACTGATATCCTGGATCTTAAGAATAACCTTCGATGCATCGTATTCTCTCCACGCTTTTTTTATAATCCTCGAATAATCCATTGTTTATGAGTTGTGGGATGTGGGTTGTGGGTTGTAAGTTGTGAGTTGCAAGTTGTGGGTTGCGAGTTGTGAACGTTTTTACGATACTCATGCCTCATAGCTCATAATTAATCTCACAACCCGCAACTCACAACCTGCAACCTATATTATCTCCAAATACCGTTTCAGCTCCCAGGTGCTAACATGTTTAACAAAATGATTCCACTCAGAAAGGCGCGTCCTTGTGAAATGGTCGGTAAACTCTTCACCAAACAAGTCCTTCGCCACCGGAGAATTAATCATCGATTGAGTAGCTGAATACAGGTCCGCAGGGAGCCGTTGTTTCTCCTGCTCTTTGTAAGCATTAGCGGTGGTAGCAGGAATGTCCAGCAACAGCTTATTCTTGATACCATACAGACCCGATGCGAGTGCCGCCGCCATAGCCAGGTATGGATTAGTATCCGCTCCCGGCACTCTAGTTTCTAACCTGGTATATTTTTCAGAAGCGTTTAGCACTCTGAGCGCGACAGTGCGGTTATCAAAGCCCCAGCTTACCGTGGTAGGCGCCCAGGCCCCCTCTACTAAACGTTTATAACTATTCACCGTAGGCGCATACATTGGAAGAATATAGGGCAGACAATAGAGCTGTCCGGCGATGTATTGCTTTAACAATTCACTAACAGACCCTTCATTATCAGAATCATAAAACAAATTGCTCGCCTTGTCTTTGGTCCATAAGCTCTGATGAATATGACCACTGCAGCCAGGCAAGTCCGTATTCCATTTCGCCATAAAAGAGGCAACGATTCCATGCCGCAAAGCGATCTCTTTTACGGCTGACTTGAAGAGGACTGCCTTATCAGCAGCTTCCAGTATTCCGTTGTGGAGAATAGCCGCTTCATAAACTCCGGGACCGGTTTCTGTATGTAATCCCTCAATCTGAATATTAAACTGTTCACAAAGATTGAAAAGATCGTAAAAGAAGGAGCTGTTTTGCGAAGGCCTTAAAATAGAATAACCGAACATTCCGGGGGTTAAGGGTTGAATTCCTGCAAAGCCTTTCTCCTGTAACGATTGTGAAGTTTCTTTAAAGTTGAACCATTCAAATTCCTGCGCAAACTCCGGATGAAACCCCATGGCATCGCATTCCTGAATGACGCGTTTCAGCAAGCTTCTTGGACAAACAGCAAGGCCACTCCCATCGGGCTTGCTAAAATCAGCGAGAAAAAACGGAATATTATCTTCCCATGGTACTGTGCGGAAGGTATTAAGATCAATCCTGCAGGCCCTGTCGGGAAACCCGGTATGCCAGCCAGTAACTGCAACTTCATCGTAAAGAGCGTCATTGCTGTCCCATCCAAACGTCACATCACAGAATCCATAACCATCCTGCAGTCCGTCGATAAACTTTTTCCGGTGAATAACCTTACCTCTGAGGATTCCGTCGATGTCTGCGAAAGCAAACTTGATCTTATG
>DALYUO010000141.1:5544-8440 GCA_031981225.1 Pararcticibacter sp. | reverse complement strand
AATATCCTTATCCTGCAAATATTTTATAACCTGACTATTGTCCATAAACAAATGGGTAAGCGGTAAAATTTCCTCAAGTTAAGAAGGAATCGCTAAACTTGCGAACAGTTTTTTTATTTTGCAAAAGGACTTATTAAGCAATATGGAAGAAAACTTTCTGTTTATCTACGGTTCACTTTTAACTCCCTCCAACCCGTTCGGTGCGTACTTAATGGAGAATAGCACGCTATGGAGCAAAGGCCGCATAAAGGGCTCCCTATTTGACGCCGGTGATTATCCTGCAGCTGTTTGTGACTTCGCATCTCCCGCTTGGGTTTACGGGAGTATCTATGAACTCGGAATGAACCACCGGGAAGTTTTTAAAATACTGGATGAATACGAAGGATTTAATGAAACCAAGCTTGAGTCTAGTGAATTTATCAGAAGCAAATGCGAGGTTTTAGCCGGTAACGATGTCAAAACATGCTGGATTTACGTTTACAACCGCTCCTGCGAAGATCTGCCCTTGATAGCATCAGGCGACTATATCCTTTACAAAAAAGGCTGAATCATTACAATTCAGCCTCTTAAATAATAACCTATATTCTATAGGATGGCAGATTTTACAGTCTTGATAATGCGCGCTGCTACTTTATAAGGATCAGCTGCAGAATTAGGACGACGGTCTTCCAGATATCCATTCCATCCCCTTTCTACTGTTGCCAGAGGAATACGGATAGAAGCTCCACGATCTGATACACCATAGCTGAAGTCGAGAATAGACGCGGTTTCGTGCTTGCCGGTAAGACGAAGGTGATTATCGGCGCCATAAACTTCAATATGTTCTTTTACAACCGGACGGAAAGCTTCACAAATCTTATCGTAAGTATCTTTGTTGCCTGCAGTTCTCAAAACAGAATTTGAGAAGTTAGCGTGCATGCCTGAACCATTCCAGTCTAATTCGCCCAAAGGCTTACAATGCCAGTTAATTGCCACTCCATACTTCTCACCTATTCTTTCAAGAAGATAACGGCCAATCCAGATTTGATCGCCTGCTTCCTTAGCGCCTTTTGCAAAAATCTGGAATTCCCACTGACCAGCAGCCACTTCGGCATTAATACCTTCAACATTGAGACCTGCTTCCAGACAAGCATCAAGATGTTCTTCTACAATCTCTCTGCCATAGGCATTTTTAGCCCCAACAGAGCAATAATAAGGTCCCTGAGGTCCGGGGTAGCCCCCTGCTGGAAAACCAAGTGGTTTGTTTGTTTCAGGATCCCAAAGGAAATATTCCTGCTCAAAACCAAACCAGAAGTCGTTATCATCATCTTCAATCGTAGCACGTCCATTTGATGGATGAGGAGCACCAGTAGAATCAAGCACTTCACACATAACAAGGTAAGCATCTTTTCTTTGAGGATCCCTACAAATAAAAACAGGTTTCAATACGCAATCAGACGATCCGCCTGGTGCCTGTTCAGTAGAAGATCCGTCAAAGCTCCACATTGGGCAATCTTCTAACTTACCACTGAAATTCTTTTCAATTTTTGTTTTGCTGCGCAGGCTTTGAGTTGGTTTATAGCCATCAAGCCAAATGTACTCTAATTTTGTCGCCATTTTTGATGATTTCGGAAATATTTAATTCAAATATGAATACTTTGTTATAAAAAAACTAATTATAGAAACGAATTTACAATAATATTTCTGTTTTTTGCAAATTTCATATAAAAAGAATAAAAAAATCACGCCAAAGACAGCCTTCTTGATCACTTTACACAAACAACCGAAAGTAAACTATGACACAAGCTTATTAATTGGGGTATTTTCACACGATCTGATCAGATCATTATAACACTTTTAGGTAGTTTCAGGTTTAGAAAAGTTCAATGGATGGACTGGCAAAACACCTGCAGGTCCCTGACAGTTTTTTTTAAAAGAAACCTAACTCAAGCTTTGCATCTTCGCTCATCATTTCCTTATCCCAGGGGGGATCAAAACTAATTTCTACCCTTGCTTCTTTGATGCCCTCAACTTCGGCAAGTGTATTCTGAACGTCCTGCAATATCTGGTCTGCCGCCGGACAGGCAGGCGCAGTAAGCGTCATCACAACCTTAACAATCCCGTCTGGGAAGGTATGTATCTCGTATATCAGGCCGAGCTCATAAATATCCACAGGTATTTCGGGGTCAAATACCATTTTGAGCCTTTCGATAACCTTATCTTTAATCCCCGCCTGATCGTTAATAATCATTATTTCAGCTATTAGCCTTCAACTTCGTTAGAAACAAGAGTTAAGATTTGAGAATAAGGAGCCAGGTGAAGCTTCATTCTGTTGTTGATTCTTGTTTCTTGTTTCTCAAATCTCAAATCTCAATACTCAATACTCAAATCTCAATACTCAACCCTCACTCCTTCTTCACAAGTGCCGCATCATAAGCGATGGCATAGAGTTTAATTTGCTTCACCATAGCAAGCAAACCGTTTGAGCGTGCAGGTGATAAATGTTCTTTAAGCCCGATTCTATCGATAAAATACAAATCAGCATTCCTGATCTCTTCGGGACTAAATCCCGAAAGTACATTTACGATGAGGCTCACCAGGCCTTTAGAGATGATAGCATCGCTGTCGGCCGAGAACAAGATCCTGCCGTCTTTAAACTCAGGATAAAGCCATACCTTAGACTGACATCCTTTAATCAGGTATTTATCCTGTTTATGCTGTTCGTCTATAAGAGGCAACTCTTTACCCAACTGAATGATCTGTTCATATTTATCAACCCAGTCGGTAAGAAATTCAAATTCTTCAATTAATTCGTCCTGTTTCTCGTTTATAGTCATCTTATAGTTAAATACTCTAAACAAGCATATTTATTGCCCTCTTCAGGCTGCTTATGAAGTAATCAATTTCTTCGGTAGTG
>DALYUO010000141.1:4374-5534 GCA_031981225.1 Pararcticibacter sp. | reverse complement strand
GTTATATACTGCAAAAGAGAGCCTTACAGTACCCGGAATGCAATAAAAATCCATCACAGGCTGCGTACAATGGTGACCTGTTCTCACGGCGATACCCATTTTATCGAGAAGTACCCCTACATCATAGGGATGCACGCCTTTAACCGATAAGGAGAGAGCGCCGGCCTTTGCCTTTGCGGTACCAATAATGTCAATTCCGGGAATCTCCGTTACTAATGAAGTAGCATACTGCAGCAGGCCATTTTCAAAATCGGCGATCTCATTAATGCCAAGCTCCGTTATAAAATCTACGGCTGATTTTAATGTAATAGCGCCCTCAATATGAGGCGTACCAGCTTCATATTTAAAAGGAAGCTCATTATATTCTGTTCCGGTAAACGTTACCGTTTTGATCATGTCTCCACCTCCCTGATAGGGAGGAAGCTTCTCAAGCCATTCTTCCTTTCCGTAAAGGATACCGATTCCTGTAGGTCCGTACATTTTGTGACCAGAGAAAGCAAGGAAATCGCAATCCAGATCCTGTACATCAACCGCGACGTGCTGAACAGCCTGGGCAGCATCTATCAGTACAGGAGTACCATTTGCATGTGCCAGTTCGATAATTCGCTTCACCGGATTAATCGTACCGAGTGTGTTGGAAATATACGTAACAGCGACGATCTTCACCCTCTCATCAAGCATACGCTCAAACTCATCCATCAGAAGTTCCCCGTGTTCGTCCATGGGAATTACCTTCAGCGTTGCGCCACGTTTTTCACACATTATTTGCCATGGAACAATATTTGAATGATGCTCCATCGCTGAAATAATGACAGAATCGCCTTCCTTTACAGCATAGCTGCCATAAACATCGGCAATTAGGTTGATACCGTCGGTAGTCCCCTTGGTAAATATCACTTCAGAAGAACTACGCGCATTAATAAATGCGGTAACTGTATTTCTGGATACTTCATAAGCATCCGTCGCTTTCTGACTCAGATGATGCACACCACGATGAATATTACTGTTTATCGTGCTGTAGTATTCACTGATGGCATGAATGACAGAATATGGCTTCTGTGTTGTAGCAGCATTATCGAAGTACACAAGCGGTTTTCCGTAAACCGACTGGTGCAATGCGGGAAACTGTTTACCTATCGGCTCGCCTCCGTATAAAAACT
>DALYUO010000141.1:0-4364 GCA_031981225.1 Pararcticibacter sp. | reverse complement strand
ATTTTCAGTGTTAACTTCCATATTATAACGGCCTCCTGGTCTCTAATCTAAGCTATTTCCAGATTCTCTGTATGAAGTTTTTTGTGTAACAAGTTCTCCGTATAATCCAGCAGCTCAGGGATTTCAATCCGCGAAAGAACATCAAAAACAAAAGCCTGCATGAGCAAGCGCTTAGCTGTATCCTCTCCAATCCCTCTTGAATTGAGATAAAAAAGAGCCTCCTTATTCATCTGTCCAACGGTAGAACCATGCGAACATTTCACATCGTCGGCAAATATTTCGAGCTGCGGTTTACTGTTCACTGTAGCCTGATCGCTTAGCAGCATATTATTATTCTGCTGAAAAGCGTTAGTCTTCTGGGCATCAGGACGAACATATACCTTTCCGTTAAAAACCGACCTTGATTTATCATCCAAAATACCCTTATACAACTCACTGCTGTTACAATTAGGCATCTGATGGTCTACAAGTGTATGGTTATCAGCATGCTGCTCACCGCTCATAATGTAGGCACCAATAAGATTTGTTTCTGTACCAGTTCCCTTTAAACGGAAATTGAGATCATTCCTCACCAAAGGGTTCTCACCGAGTAAGATATTAGAATTATTCAGCACGCTGTTTCTGAACTGAAAAACTTCACGGTGATGAATAAAGTAAACATTATCTCCTAAGGTGTTGACGATATGCGAATGAAAAATGGCCGACTCGTCAATCTGCTGTTCACTGACATAACTCACAAAAACAGGCGCCTGAGTATCAGAGTGAAAAGTTTCTATTAGCGTTGCTTCGCTTAGCTTCTCAGCAACAACCAGCATCCGGTAAGGCACAAACGCCGCTTCCTGGTTTCCGGTGTAAATATGAGTAACATGAACCGGACGCTCAATTACTTTCTTCGATTCGATATGCAGAATACTGTAATCCTTAAAGAAAGCCGTATTAAGAGCGAGCATAGAATTGTCAGGATCATCTGCAATGGCGCCTAGTTTACCCTCGAAACGGGTATCAGCCAGAGCTGCGGCAGTGTCAAGGAAGGTCATTCCATCCGGAAGCGGATCAGAAAGGTCAGAAGCAAATTTACCGTTAATAATAAAGATGCGGCTTGCTTCCAGGTTTTCTACAGCGGCAGAAAATTTACCAGGAACATCCTGTGACTGGAATTTATAGTCGTCGCGCAGCAAGCGTTCAAGATTGGTATACTTCCACTCTTCATTCTTCCTGGAGGGTAATCCGTCTTTTTTAAATATCTCAAAAGCAGCTTCCCTCTTTTCCGAAAGCCATGCTGGTTCATTCAGTCGCAACGAGGCCTGCCCTTCCGGAAAACGATTTATTAGATATTGATAAAAGTTATTGAATATTCCTTTTTCCATTTGTTGTGTTCTAAACATCAAAGAGAATGCGATGCAGCTGCACTTAATTCGTCTTTAACCCAGTCGTACCCTTTTTCCTCAAGTTCTAAAGCCAGCTCCTTGGTGCCGGATTTAATAATTTTTCCATCATAAAGGATATGCACGAAATCGGGCACTATATAGTCAAGCAAACGCTGATAATGTGTGATGATCAGGAAAGCATTGTTTTCCGACCGGAGTTTGTTCACACCGCTGGCAACGACCCGCAAAGCATCAATATCGAGACCTGAATCTGTTTCATCAAGGATAGCTAGCTTCGGCTCGAGCATGGCCAGCTGGAGTATCTCATTCCTCTTTTTCTCGCCACCCGAAAAGCCTTCATTTAAAGAACGGTTCACTAATGAGGCCTTCAGCTCTACCACTTCCTGTTTATCTTTAAGAAGCTTTAAAAAGTCTTTAGACGATAAAGGAGGCAGTCCTTTATATGCACGTATTTCGGTTAAAGCAGTCTTTAAAAAGTTAATATTCGATACGCCCGGAATTTCCACAGGATATTGAAATGCAAGAAATAAACCTTCTCTCGCCCGGTCTTCGGGTGACATGTCCAGCAAGTCTTTTCCGTCGAAGGATACTTCACCGCCGGTAACCTCGTAGCTTTCCTTGCCGGCCAAAACCGAAGCAAGAGTACTTTTCCCAGAGCCGTTAGGACCCATTATCGCATGTATTTCACCAGCATTCACCTGCAGGCTTATTCCTTTTAGAATCTCTTTCCCTTCAACAGAAGTTTGAAGATTATTTATATTAAGCATTTCTTATATATTATTACTTTTTTAAATTTATTACTTGCAATCAGCTGTCAGCCACTCTTTACTTTGAACTTTCAACCTTCAACTCTCAACTCAAAAAGCTATCCCACGCTTCCATCAAGCGAAATAGCAAGCAGTTTCTGAGCCTCAACAGCAAATTCCATCGGAAGCTTATTCAGTACCTCACGTGCATAACCATTTACAATCAGCGCTACCGCTTTCTCTGTGTCGATTCCGCGCTGATTCAGATAAAAGATCTGGTCTTCCGCAATTTTCGATGTCGTTGCTTCATGCTCAATGATAGAGCTGCTGTTCTTACCCTCAATATAAGGGAAAGTATGGGCTCCGCATTTATCACCGATCAGCAGCGAATCACACTGTGTAAAATTACGTGCATTTTCGGCATTCGCACCTATGGATACCAGTCCGCGGTAGCTATTATGACTCTTCCCGGCCGAAATACCTTTAGAGATGATCCTGCTTTTCGTATTCTTTCCGATATGGATCATTTTAGTTCCGGTATCGGCGATCTGGTGGTGACGGGTCATAGCAACAGAATAAAACTCACCTGAAGAGTTATCTCCTTTAAGGATCACTCCCGGATACTTCCAGGTAATAGCCGATCCCGTTTCAACCTGTGTCCAGGAGATCTTGGAATTAGTCCCTTTGCAAATCCCGCGTTTTGTTACAAAATTATAGACACCACCCTTGCCCTCCTTATCTCCGGGGTACCAGTTCTGCACAGTAGAATATTTTATTTCAGCGTCGTCCAGTGCTATCAATTCAACAACAGCAGCGTGGAGCTGATTCTCGTCGCGCATCGGAGCAGTACATCCTTCGAGATAACTAACATAACTCCCCTCATCAGCAACAATCAGTGTGCGTTCAAACTGACCGCTGTTCATCGCGTTGATCCGGAAGTAGGTAGAAAGCTCCATCGGGCACCTTACACCTTTCGGAATATAGGCGAATGATCCGTCAGAAAACACCGCTGAGTTCAAAGCCGCAAAAATATTATCGTTAGCAGGCACTACAGTACCAAGATATTTCTTTACAAGATCAGGATGATTCTGTACAGCCTCGCCAAAAGAACAAAAGATAACACCTTTTTCTGCAAGCTTGGCTTTAAACGTAGTAGCCACAGAAACACTGTCAAATACAACATCCACGGCCACTCCCGCAAGGATCTTTTGTTCGTTAAGAGGAATGCCTAACTTCTCGAAGGTATCAAGGAGTTCAGGATCTACCTCATCCAGACTGTTTAACTGCTTTTTCTTCGGGGCTGCAAAATAAGATATCGCCTGAAAGTCGATTTCCGGAAGATTAAAGTTTTGCCAGTGCGGCATCTCCATCTGCAGAAAACGATCCAAAGCTTTAAGGCGCCATTCCAGCAGCCATTCAGGTTCATTCTTTTTGGCTGAAATGTAGCGGATGGTGTCGGCATCAAGACCCCTCGGAGCCATCTCCATCTCTATATTCGTACTGAACCCGTATTCATATTCGCTGGTGGCAAGCGATTCCAATAACTCCTGGTCTTTACTCATAATTCAAACATTATACCCTCTTTCTATTCAGTATCAGAGGGATAACCTATATTTTAATAACTTTTTTAAAAAATAGTTTAGTCTTATTTGTTACAAAGTTACTACTTTTGCAATTAAACAAGTAAAAACTTGGAAAAATATTTATGCGTCCTAATAAATTCTTACAGCTACTAAAGACACGGGGGCCTCTTACTGCGAAGGAGATTGCTGAAGAATTAGGCATCACCAATGAAGGTGCCCGTCAGCAACTGGTACGTCTCTCTGAAGACGGACTGGTTAAGTATGTCTCTTCCACAAAAGGCGTTGGACGTCCGGTGCAAGTATACGAATTAACAGAACGAGGAAATACATCTTTTCCAAACTCTCACGCTGCGCTGACAGTACAGCTTCTTGACACGATTAAAGAGCAGCTCGGAGAGGAAGCTTTGGACACAGTAATAGCTTCCAGGGAGGCAGAGACCGTAAAGCGGTATAAAGTTATATTAAGGGATTGCAACGACCTTGAAAGCCTCATCAGCGGCTATACGGCCATCAGGACGCACGAAGGCTATATGGCCGAATTCAGAAAAGAGAATGATGGAGAATACCTGCTCTTTGAGAACAACTGCCCGATCGGAGCAGCGGCAAGTTCGTGCAAGCATTTTTGCCAGTCGGATATGCGTATTCTG
>DALYUO010000140.1:2200-12779 GCA_031981225.1 Pararcticibacter sp. | reverse complement strand
TGCTGACTTCATATTCATTCGATTGTTGCTGAACAAAGGTAGGCAGCCAGAAAGGAGCGCATGTGGACGAATCTGTTTAGTTGTTGGACAAATCCTTCAGGTCGGCAAGATAACTACTGACGCTCTTTCCCGTGCTTTTTTTGAAGACGCGTGAGAAATAACGGGGATCGTTGAATCCAAGTTCATAAGCGAGCTCTTTAACCGAAACACTGGAGTACAGCAGTTTTCGCTGGGCTTCCAACATCAGCCGGTTAATTATCCACTCTTTGGGTGATACGCCTGCGTACTCCTTAACAATACTATACAAAGTGTTGGATGTGAGTGCCAGCTTATCGGCGATGCTTTGCACGTCGTGCTGATCAGCTAAATTGTTCTCAACAGTTAACTTGAATGCAATGTATTTTGATAGCTTGGTATTGGCGTTGATCTCCTGACCCTGGTACTCCTCAAAGTATGCTGTATTAAATTCGGTTAGCAGCGTATGCAGATGAGCCAGGATAACCTCAGCTTTCTTTTGTTTGCCGGAAGCATGAAGCAGCTGAAATAAGCCGGAAAGCAGATTCTTTATCCGCTGCTGCGAAGCGGGATCAAAAGAAATAGTATTTACATTAACGGGTTTACGAGGAAGGGATACAAGCCTGGCAGCATTTTCAGCGTGTTTTCATCAAACGAAAGCGCATACTGCGGCATGTTTTTGTCATAGGGCAGTTTAGTGAAGATTTGATTGGGTAAGCCAAAAGCCAGTTCACCATCGTGAATAGTAAACTCGTCCAGGTCGGTCTTAAATGTTGCGTCGCCCTTTTCAAGGTACTGAAAGTAATAAAAGGAGAGACGATGCGGTTGGCGTAATATGCGCATCACATCGTCCGGCAAAGGGATGGCGCAATTCTCATTCAATGCGATCCCTACTTTGTCGTGATGCCTGATCTTTTCCAGCATTCCTGTTGTTTCTTCCATCTCTCTGCGTATTACCTTATACAAAGGTGATAAAAAGACTTTGAAACTGGTTTGTATAAAAGAAATGGTCTGAACTTTATAACATGTTTCACTCAAGGCTTAATTATAGAGTAAATTTGCCAGCAATACTTTTGGGGATAATGGAACATATACAGATTAGAAAAGCTACAATCGATGATTTGCGCACTGTACAGCGTATAGGCAAAGAAACCTTCTTCGAAACATTTGCGGAAGGCAATACCGAAGAGGACATGCAGAGATATCTCGAAGAGAGCTTTAATGATGGCAGAGTAAGCGCCGAGCTGAGCAATCCGGAATCATTGTTTTTTATTGCCTGGGAGGCTGAGATCCCTGTTGGCTACCTCAAGGTAAATATCGGGAGCGCACAAACAGAGCGAGAGGACGACAAAGCTCTGGAAATTGAGCGCATCTATGTAAAGAGCAGCCATCACGGCAAAAAAGTCGGCCAACTCCTGTACCAAAAAGCTTTGGAGCTGGCTCAGCAACAGCATCATTCGTATATCTGGCTGGGCGTTTGGGAGAAAAATCCACGTGCAATAAAGTTTTACGAGAAGAATGGATTCGTCGCTTTTGGACAGCACCTGTTCAAAGTTGGAAACGATGAACAGACGGATATTATGATGAAGAGGGAATTGAAATGATGTTTCCCGGGATCAGACTCAATTTTTTGTCTTTTACATTTAGCTAGATTTTTTGATCCGCTTTTAGCTGGTTGTGGCTGTCGCTAACGTTCTTGCATGATTTGATTGTCATGTAAAGAAAATATAATTATCTTTACATGACTGGTGCTTCATGCAAAGAAATTATATATGAAAAAAATAGCCACGCAAAAGAGCGATGTGCCTTTTAACGAATTAGCACTGCTGCCTCCTGATCAAATTAAGATAGAGACAATAGCTGTGTTAAGACAAGTTGTGCAATCTTCAGTTGCCTTAGCAGAATTAAAAGGATTAGCATATACGCTCCCCAACCCTTCGATACTTCTAAATGCGGTAATACTTAAAGAAGCCCGAGTGAGTTCAGAAATTGAAAATGTAGTTACGACTCATGAAGAATCTGGAAGATTATATTAACGAAACGGATGTGCTTTCTCCATTAATTAAATTGGCTGTTCAACATTATCAGTTTGAAAGCATACACCCGTTTTACGATGGTAACGGAAGAACAGGAAGAATTATTAACGTACTTTATTTATGCTTGCACGGACTTTTAGATAGCCCTGTTCTTTACTTAAGTGACTACATCATAAAACATAAACCTGACTACTACAGGCTGCTCCAGGAAGTGAAGACAAAGGACAAGTGGGAAGAATGGATATTATTTATACTCAAGGCTGTAGAGGAAACTTCCAAACAAACTACTGATCAAATTAAATCTATAAATAGACTTTTTTTGGAATTACAGGATAAAATAAAAAAGAATGCCGCTAAGCTGTACAATAAAGAACTATTGGAACTATTGTTCGAACAACCCTACTGTAAAATAGAATTTCTGGTAGACAGACTCAGGGTATCAAGAGTAACAGCATCAAAATATCTTAACGGACTGGAAGCGATTGGAATACTGAAGTCAAAAAAAATCTGGAAAGAGACATTGTACATTAATACTGAGTTATTTGAATTGCTGAAAAAATAAAACTAACGCATAACAAACGGAACAGCAGGCTTTAGAATTTAAACCGTATCTTCATGAATCACCTGTTCAAAGTTGGAAACGATGAACAGACGGATATTTGATGAAAAGGGAATTGAAGTGATGTTTCCGGCGGTTGATGTTTTTTGCATATCAAAACAAGTTTATCTAAGTTTGATACAGAATTTAAACGTAAAATTCCAACCAAAGCCTAAGTGTAATATGATATACTTGAAAAGAATTGCAGTTGCAATCATAGTTCTGTTCCTGAACCTGGCCTCATATGCCCAGCAAGCGTTGTGGGGAGGACAGAATATCGTTTCTCCGGAGGTTGCTGCAGATAACAATGTAACGTTTCGTGTTCATGCTCCTCAGGCAACAAAGGTGCAGATTACGGGCGATTTCCTTCCAACTCAACAGATCGATAGTCCCTATGGTAAGACCGACGCTCCCGGAGTGGCCGATCTTGTTAAAGGAGCTAACGGGATTTGGGAGTATAAGACCAGTGGCCCTCTGAGCCCTGAACTGTACAGTTACTCCTTTATTGTCGATGGATTTAAAACGACCGATCCCAATAATGTATACCTCATCCGCGATGTTGCCTCGGTTACCAATGTCTTCCTGATTGGCGGCGGCAAGGCAGACCTGTATAAAGTAAATAAGGTGCCGCACGGTACGGTATCCAGCAGGTGGTACACTAGTCCGGCTTTAAAGATGGACCGACGTATAACCATTTACACTCCTCCGGGATACGAAGCCGGTACCAAACAATATCCTGTATTTTATCTGCTCCATGGTATGGGTGGAGATGAAGAGGCCTGGATTGCATTAGGACGTACAGCCCAGATCCTCGACAACCTGATTGCACTGGGGAAAGCTTCTCCTATGATCGTGGTGATGACTAATGGCAACGCAGCTCAGGAAGCTGCTCCGGGCGAGTCTTCCCTTAACTTTTACAAGCCCACCATGCAGCTGCCTAAAACGATGGAAGGCTCGATGGAAGAAAGCTTTCCGGATGTAGTCACTTTTATCGATAAGAACTACAGGACTATTAAAAATAAATCCGGCCGCGCCATTGCGGGGCTGTCTATGGGTGGTTTTCATTCACTCCACATATCAAAACAATACCCTGACATGTTCGACTATGTAGGGCTTTTTTCGGCTGCTATCATGCCGAATAAGAATGCTAAATCACCGGTCTATGAAAACATGGATGAAAAGCTGAAGGTTCAGTTTAACAAAAAGCCAAAGCTATACTGGATCGGCATCGGCAAGACAGACTTCCTGTATAAAGCAAACGAGGATTACCGTAAAATGCTTGACGAGCGGGGCTATAAGTATACCTATCACGAGTCGGAGGGCGGCCACACCTGGAGGAACTGGAGGATTTATCTCTCCGATTTCGCGCCTCTTTTATTTAAATAAGGCTTTTGCGGCGCCTTTTTCTTGTCAAACAGGAATATGGCGCCTCTTATTCGATCTTTATTTCGCCAAGGTAATGGCTCGGTGAGTTTTCTCCGGAAGGCGATGAATAAAACATGAAGATATGCCATATTCCCCGGACTGCATCGTCTTCTACCTGAATCAGCGCCTTGCCATCTTTTCTCTCGTAATCCGAAGTGTTGATGATATGGATATTCGTCAGGCTGTTGTATAATATGAGCCTAACCTTGTCCTCAGAAGAAACAAAAGAATTCCTCGCAATCGTTGGCCAACTGATCAGAAATGCACCTTCTGCGGTATATTCAACGGTGGCCTCCACTGGCTTCGGAAGGCTTCCGCGGCTGAGCACTATCCTGCTGAAGTCAATGATCCATTCATCTTCTTTTTCTACGAAAGCCCATTTTAAATTGTAACCAAGGGCAATGTTATATGCCGTTTTATACCGGGTGTCCTCCTTATAACTAAATTCGAACATTTTCGATAAAGGACTCAGAAACGCAGTCATCAGCTCGAACTTATGTTGCTGCAGGAGCTGTGCCTCGCTGGCCTCTTTATGCGAGGGCCTCGAAAGTCCGCGGATATAATCAATCTTCTTCCATCTGCTGCCCACCACACTTCCGGCCTTTCCCGAGAAAGGCCCGTTAATACCTCTTCTGTATATGCCCATATGATTTTAATATTAGTGTTAAGTTATACGTAGTAAGTTTTAAGTATAACAGCCCCAAATTAATTCTGGCTGTCCGTTGATCCCCCAAGGTTCCGTAATATTTCATTACCCCGGTAACCGGCAAGCTGCTCCTTCTCCAGCGCCCTGGCACTATCTTTATCTGTATTTCCTTCTCCCGTGTGAAAAGCGGTCAGTATTTCGGCAGGCGACCAGTCCTTTCCATTCAAATATCTTCGGCCAACCACACTATCTTCTGTATAGTAGTGAAGAGACATACAGACAAATAAAATGCAGTCCGCGGGAACGATGGGTGTGAAGCTCCATTCAGCAGCGCTATTCTCCCCGAGTTTGATGTCGACCTCCCTGCGCTCCATCCGAATATAATATTCCTCGCGAAAATTCAATGCAGTGATGCTGAAGCATAATGAGCAACGAACCTGCGACTGAGACTGCGGGTATACAACACTTTGCTGTCCCGAAAAGGCGGGCAGGGAAATTAGGATAGTATAGTTTTCGTCAACCGACACAAGCGGCTGAACTTTAAATGCCTTATCTGCAGGTGATTTTATATTAAATTCGAAGCCTGAGAAGCCTCTTAAGTCGGCGTCGTGAAGGTCGCGCTGCAGGATTGCCTTGCCGCCCGAGGCTAAAGACTCTTTTATCAGGGCGTTGAGGCGGTTGGTGATCCCGCTGTCGTATGCCTCGCAGACGTAACTCATTGCGCGCCGGATGACTTTACCCGTTGTGCTCACTAATCCCCATTCGCCGCTGCACTTTTTTGTTTCCTGTGTCTGATGCACATAATCGGGTATTGTTTGTACTACATTCTTATTATTTATAACGCGGTTAATCTTATCTCCAGCTTTTCCCCTCAGATTCCCCGCCTTGTCTCTGATTGCCATATTCTTAAAATTTAGTTAAACAAGAAGATTTATAGTAATAAACAATTTTCGGGTAAGAAAAGTTATAGAATTATATGACCTTTGTAGGAACACTGGCCATAAACGGATTTGGGTGAGTGCACGGTGAGAGCACAGTGAGTGCACGGTGAGTGCACCTTTTTCCGGCGAAAGGTGCACTCACCGTGCTCTCACCCTGCACTCACTGTGCTGTTATGTCGAATCAATCTCCTACCAGGGCAGAAGAGTGCCCGATCCATTCTAGGATTTCGTCACCGTTGATCACTCTGTTTGGATGCTCTGACAAGGCCAGGGATAGAGGTGGATTGCCAAATTATTTAATAATTCCTTCATTTTTTGTTAACAAACTGTTATGCTAACTCAGCGTACTTTTGTCCGCAGGAAGATTTTTACAGAAACTATAGTATTTGTAAATAACTACACATTTTATTTGATAAAAATCGATAAATTTAGCTTATCGTTTCATTGCGGATAAGTTTTTAGAGTTTAGCTTGTTAAACATGTATAGTATAAAGGGCGAAGGTAAGAGTCGGGGAGGAGGGGGGCATGGGGATGAAATGGACCTCAAATCCATATTTGACGAATATTACGATCGCTTAATTTATTTTTCAGTTCAGCTGATCAATAACAGGGAGCAGGCTCAGGATATCGTCCAGGAAGCATTCGTTAAATACTGGGATTACCGGGAGAACATTGCGTATGAAAGGAGCGCAGTGAAAAACTATCTGTACACTACTGTAAAACACCTCAGCTTTAACGTCCTTCGGCATAATAAAATCGTTGATAATTATGCGCAAAAACAGGCGTTAACGGAGCCCGCTGACCAGCCTGTTATCGACGCTATTATTACATCCGAAGTTCTGGCTGAAATTCATATGGCAATACAGTCAATTACCGTATCATCTCTTTAAAGGGCTTTCTCGCAGGTAAGAAAAACCACGAGATTGCAGATGAGCTGGGCATGTCTATAAATACGGTAAAGAAACAAAAGCAGCGTGCTTTACAGCTGCTTCGCCTTAAACTCACATCCGACTTGTTCGCTATTCTTCTGTGGCACGCATCATAATTTTTTTTTGAGTTTTTTTATCCACTTTTAAAACTCGGGTGTCTGTATGGTGTAGTCGATGGAAGAGTTTGAAAATCATTATGAAATAGGCGCCCTTGTATTAAAGTACCTGAAGGACGAGCTAAGTGCTGCTGAAAAAGCAAAGCTGGATGAATGGTTGCTGGAAAGTGATCATAACAGAGAATTATTTGAAAAAGTTACCAACCCTCATTTTGTTGATCCTGAGCTTAAAAGCTTCTCTGCCAGCAATAAAGAACTGGCGTGGCAGAAAATAGAAGAAGCAACGAAACGAGAAGGTGCTGTTACTCACAGCGGAAAAAAGGGCCGCAAAGTGTTCAGGTATGCTGCCATCATAGTTTTTGTTCTCCTTTCTGCCATGTTCACGGTTTATCAGATCAAACAAAAAGGGCATCAGTCTAAAGAAGACAGGCAGCTTGTTCACAAGGATATAGTTCCCGGAGGAAACAAGGCTGTGCTTACGCTGGCCGACGGTACGAAGATCGTGCTGGATGAGGCGAAAAACGGCCGTCTGGCACAGCAGCAGAATGTTGTTATCACCAAAGCAAAGGACGGTCAGCTGATCTATGATCTCTCCCAATCCGGAGATCGGACTTCGGAAGAAGCGACTTATAATACGATTGCTACGCCACGGGGAGGACAATACCAACTGATACTGCCAGATGGAACGAATGTATGGCTCAATTCAATGTCGTCTTTGAAGTTCCCTACTGTTTTTAAAGGGAATGAGAGGAGGGTCGAACTGAGTGGTGAAGCTTATTTCGAGGTTGCAAAAGATAAAGCGAAGCCTTTTTATGTGAACGCCAAGGATATGGAAGTGAAGGTGCTTGGCACGCATTTCAACATTGCTGCTTATACAGACGAGGACAATATGCGGGCAACATTGCTGGAAGGTTCGGTTAAAGTGAACAGGGGAGTGATGGAGTCGCCTATCGAACCCGGACAGGAAGCTGTTGTTACCCCGGCTCAGAAAGGATTTACAGTCAGGCAGGCCGATATAGAAAAGGCAGTGGCATGGAAGAATGGCTACTTCCTGTTTAGAAACGAATCTATAGAGAGTCTCATGACAACGATCAGCCGGTGGTACAATATGGATGTGTACTACGACGGTGAGATGCAGGATAAAATATATGGCGGCAAATTCTCTAAAACGAGTAATCTGTCGGAGCTTTTGAAGAGTTTAGAATTGACGGGCACCATTAAATTCAAAGTGGAAGGAAGGAGGATAACGGTTATGCCATAAGTTTATTTAAGATGTCCTTACAGAAAAAATCGAGAGAGCTGAACCCTCTCCCGACTATAGTTTGCTGTAACTGCTTGATTATTTGAGTGAACCATACAAATTAAAACAAACCATTCAAATGTATAAAAAATATACTGCTTTATGTAAAAAACAGTTTTACATACCTTTTAAATTATTACGGATAATGAAACTGAGTTTTGTTTTATTACTAACTGCATTTTTACAGGTGGCCGCAGCTGCAGGTTATGCGCAAAAGATTAGTATAGTTAAACGGAATGTTTCGTTGCAAAATGTATTAAGGGACCTGGAAAGCCGGACAGGTTACAATTTCATCTACCATTCGAAGATGCTGGAGGGAACGAATACGGTTTCTCTCAGTATGAAGGATGCATCCCTCACAGAGGTGTTGAATCAATGTTTTCTGAATCAACCTTTGATGTACACTATTAACGGCAACACGGTGGTTATTATGGCGAAGCCCAAAGAGCAGCAGCCGAAAAAAGAAACAATTATAAGAGGGACCGTGCTTGACGATGACAAAGAGCCCTTACCGGGGGTGAACGTCAGAGTAAAAAACAGCAGCCTGGTAGCGGTCACCGATGGCCAGGGGCGATACAGTATCCGAGTGCCGGATAACAGAGCTGTTCTGGTTTTCAGTTTAGTAGGCTTTAAAAGCTCAGAAATAGCGGTGGGCGACCAAACCACCATAAACGTTACCTTAAAGGAGGATGTAAAAGCTTTAACGGAAGTTGTCGTTACAGCCCTGGGTATCCGCAGAGAAGAGAAAGCCCTAGGATATGCCATTACAAAAATTGACAGCACACAGTTAACTGATGCCGTCGCCGGCAACTGGATCGATGCTTTATCCGGAAAAGTACCTGGCTTGAATATGGTACGGTCAAATGGAGGGCCAACCGGATCCAACAAGATAATCCTGCGGGGAGAGAATAACTTTACCGGAGAGAACGAGGCTTTGATTGTAGTGGATGGCGTGGTGATCAATAACGGCAGCGGCAAGCGTACGGCAACAGGTGGAGCGGCATCCGGACCGTCGGACGGGATTCAACCAACTGATTTTGGAACCGGACTTAATGATATCAACCCCGAAGATATTGAAAGCGTTACTGTATTAAGGGGGCCGGGAGCCTCGGCGCTTTACGGACAAAGAGGGGCAAATGGCGCTATTATTATCACTACAAAATCAGGTAAAGCCAAAAGTAAGGCGGTTAGCATTTCGTTTTCTTCAAACACTTCCATGGAAAGCGCTAATCGCTGGCCGGATTTACAATACGAATATGGGCAGGGATTAAATGGAGCTGCAACCTATACTTATGGTACTAACAGCGGTACCAGTTTAACCTGGGGACCGAGATTTAACGGACAATCGTTTATTCAGTACGATCCTGTTACCCAGACAGCTGCAACCGAGCCCACGCCCTGGGTGCCTTATACTAATCAGGTTCAGAAATTCTTTGAAACAGGCAGGACTTTCACAAACTCCCTGAGTTTAAGTGGGAAGTTAAAAAACACGAACTATCGTCTTTCCACAACTCATGCAGACAACACCTGGATTATTCCGAATACCGGGTACAGGCGTACGAATGTTTCCTTGTCTGCCAATACAAAGATTTCCCCGAAGCTCGATGTTTCGGTGAAAGCAAATTATGCCAATAAGTTCAGCAACAACCTGCCCGGAATGGGCTATGGCAACCAGTCAGTGATGTACTGGTATGTGTTCTGGGTGCCCAACGCCGACATTAACTGGCTTAGAAATTACTGGGTAAACGGTAAAGAATACCAGGAACTACATGATATTTACACTACCTCCCCGGAAAATCCCTATGCTATATCGTATGAGTTTATCAATGGTTCAAACCGCAACGGGCTGACCGGGAATGTACAGCTGAACTACACCTTCTCTAAAGAGTTAAGTCTGCAGCTGAGAGCGACCCTTGATCGCTCGGCTGATGAGCGGCATCAAAAACGTCCATGGACGGCTGCCCGTTTAGCAACAGGCTCTTACCGCACTCAGGATATCGATGTGCAGGAGTTTACAGGCGACTTCCTGTTAAAGTACGACAAACCGCTGAATAAAGATTTCAGGATAACCGCTACTGCGGGCGGGAGTTTATTGAGAAATCATTACTATAAAAAAGAACTCAGAGCAGATGGCCTGATTGAACCTAATGTTTATAGTTTCGAGAATGCAGCTAATGCGCTGGTGTCCGTGCCTGATACCAGCCGGTTCCGCATTAACAGTTTTTACGGATTGTTTTCTACAAGCTATAAAAACTACCTTTATCTGGACCTCACCGCCCGGCAGGATTGGAGCAGTACACTGGCTAATCCATACCGTGCAAATAGTGTAGGATTCTTCTATCCGTCGGCAAGTTTAAGCTTCGTTGCATCAGAATACTTCAAGATGCCCGATGTGTTCGAATTTGCAAAACTCAGATTTTCAGCTTCGCAGGCAGGCAGCGGCGGAACTATTGCCTATCGTACGGCTTACGCTTATACGCTGGCGGCCAACGGGACATACCCGGACGGTTCAGTGCAAAACCCCGCGACGCTTCCTAACCCCAACCTCAAGCCTCTTAAAACAACAACCTATG
>DALYUO010000140.1:979-2116 GCA_031981225.1 Pararcticibacter sp. | reverse complement strand
AAAGGAAATACCAGGAACCAGATCCTTGACAGGATTGTCGATCGCTCATCAGGTTACTCGCGACAGATCATTAATGCAGGGCAAATCGATAACTCGGGTCTCGAAGTGGCTCTGAATGGGTCGCCTGTGCAGGGCAAAAACTTCAAGTGGAAGGTTTTTACAACCTTCTCTACCAACAAGAACAAGATCGTTTCGATGGCAAACACGGATAGTACCATCATCTTACGTTCGAGTGTAGTTGGTGGTGCGCAGATCGTTGCCAAGGTAGGCGGCAGTTTGGGAGATATGTATGGCATTGGCTTTGAGCGCTCTCCGGATGGACAGGTGATCTATGATGCTGTTTCCGGACTGGCTCAGATAACTTCTACTCCTGTTTATCTCGGGAACACTATTCCTAAATATAAAGCGAGTATTGGCAGCGAGTTTACCTTTAAGCAGTTTCGTTTGAACGTGCTCTTCGACGGCCAGCAGGGCGCTGTTGCGCATTCGTACACACATGGCCGTCTGGCAGATTTTGGAAAGCTGACAGCCACCTTGCCGGGAAGATATAGCGGCATTATCGGGAATGGCGTCGTCAAAAATGCCGATGGTACATTTAGTCGCAATACTACAATGACAAAAGACATCACTTCATTCTATAATTACACCATGGGCACTGCCAATGGTGAAGGAGCAACCTATAAGACCGACTTCATTAAGTTCCGCGAAGCGCGACTGGACTATAAGCTGCCGGCATCTATACTCAAGCCGTTGCGGTTATCGCGGGCGAGCATTGGCGTTTATGGCCGTAACCTGGTTATCTGGTCGACATGGCCCATGTTCGATCCTGAACTCGGCACGCTGCAGGGCCTGGATATAGTCCAGGGTTTTGAAGTTGGCCAGTTTCCTTCTACCCGTACTTATGGTTTTAATTTAGTTGTAGGTATTAATTAAGAGAAACATGAAAAGAATTTTAGCTATTGTGCCGGTTTTAATAACTGTTTTCAGTTTCACTGCCTGCCAAAAGGATTTTGACGAGGTCAATACAGATCCCATCAGTATTATAAACTCACCACCCGAAAAACTGCTGGCGCCGGCATTGGTGAATGTTTTGAGTGCCAACCTGGTTCGTAACCGCAATTTTAATAACGAACTGAT
>DALYUO010000140.1:0-969 GCA_031981225.1 Pararcticibacter sp. | reverse complement strand
GAACTGATGCAGGTTACTGTAACTATGAGTGAAGATGACAATGCCGTATTCAGGTACGACTTCCGGCCCAACCTGGCTGATTATACCTGGAATGCATGGTATTCTGAACTCACTAATTTCAGGGATATCTACGAACTCGCTTCAGGTACCGAATATCAAAACGACTCGTATAAAGGGATCTCCCTGGTATGCGAGGCATGGGTATTTTCAATGCTGACTGACTCTTACGGAGATGTGCCTTACACCGAGGCTAACAAAGGTAAACAGGGTATACTAGAGCCCGCTTTTGACGCGCAGAAAGATATTTATCTAAGCTTGTTCAGTAAACTGGAGGAGGCAAATACCCTGTTAGCTGGGAATAAAGCGATAGTAGAATCAAGTGATCCTGTTTACCACGGCAGGATTGAGCTGTGGCGTAAATTCGGTAATAGTTTATACCTCCGCCTGCTTTTGCGGGTGTCGGGAAAAGCAGAAGTTTCCACGCAGGTAATATCAAAAATAAAGGAGATAGCAGAAGGTAATCCGACGAAATATCCCACGTTCGCTTCTACGGACGAGTCGGCGACGCTGAAATGGACTGGCGGTGTAGTGACCACAGATCCTTTTACCAATCCCTATGTTACCCTGTTGCGCGAAGCAGACTTTACAATTCCTTCGCTGAGCAATTTCTTCATTCTTAAGTTATCAGGCTGGAGTGACCCCCGTATCGACATAACCACAAAATACGGTAATGGTACACGGAACAGGCTGGGCATAGCACCGGGCTCGTCGGGCTTTGCCGGGATAGAAAGCGGCTATCCCCCCGGAAGCAGCGAACCAAAGCAGTCTTTTTTCTATTCTGCAGGCGCCTCTGAATTTTCTTTACAGAAAAGTCCTTTGACCGGTATTATCATGACGTATGCCGAAGTGCAGTTCATTTTAGCTGAGGCAGCTGCAAAGGGCTGGATCACCGGCTCGCCCGCCACTTAT
>DALYUO010000139.1:7233-13157 GCA_031981225.1 Pararcticibacter sp. | reverse complement strand
TTTTCATAGAACTGCACTGCATGCATGATCACTCCGTAAGAACCTGACGTATCTGTAGCGAGACTTGCCGGACGCTTAAAGGGGACATCAATACCTGTCCCTTTGACAACATCAATAATTTCGTCATCATCTGTAGTCAAGCATATATCTTCGGGAGATGCGAACTCAAGTGCGAAATCTATAGAATATTGAATAAGGGGTTTGCCTTCAAGAAGTTTGATATTCTTTTTAGGAATCCCTTTTGAACCTCCCCGCGCGGGAATTATCACCAGCGTATCCTTCATAACTTAAGATGTCTTATATCCTGCTGAGCTTTGGTATAGTCTTCTATGCGCCCAATATCCAGCCAGTATCCCCTGATTGGATAAGTTAAAATCTTCCTGTTGCCTTTAATTAGTTCTTCCATGAGTGACGGCATGTCATAACGTTCGTTATAAGGGATCAGGTCGATTACGGATTGTTTAATCAAATATATTCCAGCATTTGAAAAATAGGTATACCGCGGCTTTTCCTTTAACGACAACACCTCATTTTCGTTATTTACTTCCAGAACCGCATACGGTATATCTATATTGTAAGAGGAAGCCGCAACTGCCATATCTGCTCCTGAATTGATAAACTCATCATAAAAATCGGCGATATCAATATCTGTCAGCAAATCTGAGTTCATCACCAGAATGGCGTCTTCTGAAAAAATATCTATTTTCGTTATAGAACCAATAGTACCTAAAGGTTTATCCTCTTCAACATAGTTTATATTTATCTTTTTTGCTGATCCGTCGCCAAAGTGTTCTTTCAGCATCTCTCCGAGATAGTTTATGCTGATATGAATATTCTTAATACCATGCGATACCAGCCTGTCTATATTATGTTCTATAATAGCCTTATCTCCAACCTTCAGCAGCGGCTTTGGACAATTATCGGTAAGGGGGCGAAGACGCTCACCCCGACCGCCGGCCATTATAACCGCTTCAAGGGGCAGAGCCCGTTTATATGTTTCTGCATCAATAATATCAGTAATCCTCCGCTCTTCGTTTAGAACGGGAACGTATCTGATCTTTCTGGCCCGGCACTTCAACAGCTCTTCAGCACCTGGACGACTGGTACTGAAATAGGTAAAGTTCCTGTTTACAGTATTTTCAAGAGGTGCATCAATAGAAGCTCCGTTTAACAGGGCGCGGCGTATATCGCCTTCCGACAAAGATCCTATTAAAACTCCTGAATCCGTCACAAAGAGGTCTACGTCGATTATTGCAAGCCTGTCTATTTGCCTTAAGGCTTCTCTAAGGGTAGTATCATTATTTATAAGCAGCCTGTGAAATTCTTCCATTACAAATCAAAAAAAGGTTTCTTAAGGTTTAAAGGTTGCCTGAATTGATCAAGCGTGAGCATGATCTTACGGGTTGAATCCCCATCACCGTAGGGGTTGTTTATCGTCCGGGAAAAATCCTGAAAGGCTGGAGACAGAACCTGTTTAAGTCCCTCTTCAATTGCCTTTGAATCAGGGGAAACGTCGAGTACAGACGCAGCTCTTTCCCTCCCCTTCTGTCTGTCTCCTATATTAAGAGTAGGTACACCAAATGCAGGAGCTTCTATAATCCCACTTGAAGAGTTCCCCACTACTGCCTTAACAAGGCGCATGAGCGAAAGGTACCTTAATTGTCCGAGACTGTTGAATGCAATGGCCCTTGATTGGTTCTCCGACACATAACTATGAATCATTTCGATGAGTGCCCTGCCACCTGCATCAGCATTGGGTAGCGTAAACACGATATTCAGTTCGGGAAAATTATCCAGAGCATCCAATAGGCTCTGTAATTGAGCGGTTTCTGTATGATTCTCAAGAGTAACGGGGTGGAATGTAACGAGCAGACAGTTTTCACCGAGATCAAATTTCAAAGACGACTCCAGCTTACCTCTATCAAGAAGATTTAGTTGCTTAATATTGTCGATACCTATAGCTCCAACATTAAACACCCGGGAGGGATCTTCGCCCAACTGAATAACCCTTCTTCTATGCGATTCAGTTGAAGTAAAATGAAGATAAGACATCTTTGAGATAGCATGCCTGAGAGCATCATCGGTCGCTCCTTCTGTAATCTCTCCCCCGTGAAGATGAATTACAGGTATTTTTTTTAAATGAGCAGCAGTCGCGGCGGCAAAAGTTTCAAACCGGTCGCCAAGCAGCAACAACCAGTCAGGATTTAACCGGCTAAGGGCATCTGCATATCCCATCAACGCTATTCCCGTAGATTTTGCTATAGCGGTATCAGAATCGGCCGAAAGTAATACTTCTACTTTTTCATCGATACGAAATCCGTCTTCTTCGATTTGTTTATAAGTTAGCCCGAATTCACGGGATAAATGCATACCTGAAACAAGAAGCTGCAACGTGTACTCCGGGTGTCTTTCCAGGGCTTGAATCAATGGAAATAACAAGCCATATTCAGCTCTGCTGCCTGTAAAAACACATATTTTAATACTCATAGCTCAATTAATTCGTCTGCTTTAAAATCACGAACTGATAAAGTGTTCAAAACTTCATCCCATCTCATGGGACTGATGCCTGTTCCGGGCCTCTTTACAGTAAGATTATCTTCAGTAAGTCTTTCGCCACGATGTATATCCCGGGCCGCTACAATACTTTTCCTGGCAATGGTAATATTCTTTAACTCTGACGACGAAGGTTCTTTAAATCCCGAGCCCGACAATGCCTTTTCCAGATTCCGGATGCCCTTTACCATTGCTTTTAACTCTTCCGGCTCAAGAGAGGCTGCGTGATCGGGGCCCTCCATCTTTTTGTCGAGCGTAAAGTGCTTTTCTACTACTGTTGCTCCCATAGCAACAGCAGCCAGCGGGACCTCTATACCCTCCGTATGGTCCGAATATCCTACTTTTATTTGAAGAAGGTCGCGAATGCTGGTCATAGCCTTTAAATTAACGTCCTCCATTGGTGTTGGATACTCAGTATTGCAATGGAGTACAGTAATAGATTCTTTATCGGCACCTGCATCAATCAGCGCTCTTAGTGTTTGTATAATCTCTTCAGACGTCGCCATTCCCGTTGATAAAATAAGTTCTGGAAAACTCATGGCCATTTTACGTAAGTAAGGGAGGTTTGTCAGTTCGCCTGAAGGTATCTTTCCCAACCTGATTCCCAAATTAACCAGAAGATCTATACTTTCTGAATCAAAGGCAGTAGACAAGAATTGAATGCCTCGTTTATTACAGTGTTCGAGCAATATTTTGTGGTCTGCAACGGACAATTCCAACCTTTTGACCATTTCCAGCTGACTTTCTGTGCTATCTGTATTCTTCAACTGATAGTCAGCCTTTGGTGCCAGTTTCGATATAATCTTGTCGGCTTTAAAGGTTTGAAACTTTACATAATCAGCACCAGCCAGAGCAGCATAATCAACTAGCAGCTTTGCGTTTTCCAACGACCCATTATGGTTTACACCAGCTTCGGCAATAATTAGTGTCTTTCCCATTTCAGAATATTCTTTTTGCTGGGTTGCCTGCATAGATACCTTCTTCCGTTATATTTTTTACTACGACAGCTCCCGAGCCTATTACTGCTCTGGCAGCAATTGAAATATTATTGTTAATAACGGAATTACTGCCGATAAAAGTACCGTCCCCTATTGTACATCCCCCGTTTACGATCGCATGTGTTGAAATATGGACATCCGAACCGATAACGCAGTCATGTTCTATAAGAGCACCTGTGTTTATTATACAATTATTACCTATTACACTATCTGCGTTAATCAGACCCATGTGCATAACAATAGTACCCTCGCCCACCTCACTATATTTAGAAATATGTGCTAACGGCGAGACCACTACTGCCAGATTTGCACCAAGCTCCTTTAAAAACAGATACAGCTCCTTTCGTTGATCCGGACTTTTTATTTGCCCCAGGGTGATTAAAAATTCACAGTCTTTGTTCTTTACAAGCAGGGGAATATCCTCATCAGTTGCTGAAATATAACTGGACAAGATCTTATGTCCCGTTCTTTCGGGCACGTCAACTATCGAATCGATAATATATTCTTCGGTCGATGCAATAACATCAATACATGACTTGCAGTGTCCACCACCTCCGATAAGTATTATTCTTTTAGCTTCCATGGGATAAACGAACGCTACTTGGAATATTAACAAGACGGTCTTCCAGCCAGACAGCATTAGAAAGTTCTCCGCATAAACAGTTTTTATACATCGGAAGACGATTCATCAGCTGCCAGGCAGGTCTGCTCATAACCTTGTGATTATTTGAAAACTCAAGAAAACGATCCCTCGCTGAACGGCCGGGGAAGACAATAGTATTAAGCCAGTAGTTGGCGGTCGTTCCTTCACGCTCTGCCATGAACTTAATTTCGCTTCCCTGAAAAAAAGATGAGTAAGAATTACTTAATTCACGTTTGTTCCTGAGAAAAACAGGAAGCTGTTCCAATTGAGCACATGCAAGAGCAGCATTCAAATTAGGCATTCTGTAGTTATATCCTATCATATCGTGTACAAACTCCCAGGCATGAGGCTGTTTTGCAGTAGTTGAAATGTGTTTGGCCAGTTTGGCATACTTCTCGTCATTTGTTACAATAGCGCCGCCGCCGCCGCTTGTGATCGTTTTATTTCCGTTAAAACTAAAGGTACCGGCAAGACCAAATGTACCTGTATGCTTGTCTTCCACATAGCTTCCTATAGATTCCGCGGCATCTTCAATCAATGCAATCTTCCATTTTTCACATAAAACAGCAATTTCCCGGATAAATGCAGGAAAGCCGAAAGTATGCATCGGAATACAAGCCGCTATCCTTCTTCCTGTCTTTTTATTAAAGCAGGAATCTCCTTTTATCTCAGCAAAGTCATTTAGAAAAACCCTCAATGCCTCAGGTGAGAGTCCCATAGTCTCGCGGTCAACATCCACAAAAACAGGAAAAGCTCCTGCGTGTGAAACAGCATTTGCCGTAGCAACGAAGGTAAAGGGCTGGGTAATTACTTCATCCCCTCCTTTTACTCCGGCGACAACTAACGCTAGATGAAGGGCCGTAGTGCCATTCACTGTTGCTACAGCGTATTTTGCTCCGGTTATATCCTGCATCATTTCTTCAAATCGGGTTACGTACTTTCCAACTGAAGACACAAATGTTGACTCTATTGTATCTAGTACATACTTCTTCTCGTTCCCGCCAAAAAATGGCGCGTGAAGGGGAATAAAATTTTCCGGTTCATTAAACTGCGACCGGATAAAGGAAACGATATCCTCGTTATTCATCTTTTAAATGTTATATATATCGGTTTTATAAAGGCTCAGATTTCCGGGCTCTTTAAACCAGTTTATTGTTTCGGTAAGACCTTTCTTAAGATCATAAAGAGGGCTCCAGTCGGTAAGGCTTTTAATTTTAGCATTTGAACCGAGAAGTCTTTCAACTTCGCTTTTCCCGGGCCTTAAACGTATTTCATCTGTAATAATCTGAGCCGAAGGATCGATAATGTCTATAAGCATTTGAGCCAGAGCGCCAATGCTGATCTCCTGCTGAGTGGCTATATTGACCTCCTGGCCAATTGTCTTATCTGATTTGGCAATAGCAGCAAACCCTCTTACTGTATCTTTCACGAAGACAAGATCGCGCGTGGGACTGACCGAGCCTAGTTTAATTTCTGTTTTCCCTGCAAGCAATTGCGTAATTATCGTCGGAATTACTGCACGTGCAGATTGACGGGGACCATAAGTATTGAAAGGCCTTACAATAGCCACAGGAAGATCGAAGCTGCGATAAAAAGAGTCTGCCATGTGATCAGCTCCGATTTTTGTTGCTGAATAGGGCGATTGTCCCTGTCGGGGATGCTCTTCATCTATGGGAACCCTTAAAGCCGTACCATATACCTCCGACGTAGAGGTAACGAGAACTTTTTCG
>DALYUO010000139.1:5787-7223 GCA_031981225.1 Pararcticibacter sp. | reverse complement strand
TTCGACATTAAAATCTCTGCAGGCCTGGAGGACATTGAGTGTTCCCTTTATGTTTGTATCCACATAATTATCCGGAGCAACATAGCTATATGGAATAGCGATCAATGCTGCGAGATGAAAAACGACATCTGCTCCCTTGATCAATCCGCGCATTCCATTAGGGTCTCTTACATCCCCAGTAATTACTTCAATGGCTGCCTTCTTTTCTTTTGTTAAAGTATCCAACCAGCCCCAGCTATTAAAAGAGTTATAAACTGCAAGGGCTTTTACGTTGCAGCCCTCTTCTAATAGCTGCTCAACAAGGTGGCTGCCGATAAAACCATCGGCACCTGTAACTACGACGTTTTTACTTTTAAGTTCCATGAATTTGAAGAATGTACAAATATAGTATTAGACATAACTTATATGTGAGGATATTTAACAGCGTATTCCATTAAAATGCAATACTTCATATGCATCTGTGCAGCTTAAAAAAACTTCATGTACATTTGATTCAAAAACCAGCGGAAGAAAAGCATAGATGAGCACCATTGGCAAACAAACGATTAAAGGAAGCATTTACTCCTATCTCGGGGTAATCATCGGCTTTTTCAGCGTCACTCTCTTGCGTTCACATGGGTTAAGTACCGAACAAAACGGCGATTTGGAAGTGATTATCTCATTTTCAGTTATCCTTACCCAGTTTGGATCGCTTGGTTTTTTCAGTGCCAGTACCCGATGCTTCCCTTACTTCAGGGATCCTGAAAAAAAACATCATGGTTTCCTGTTTTTGATGCTCGCCGTTCCCTTGATCGGCACTTTGCTTATCATCTTTTTATTCCAGCTCCTTAAACCCCTGATCTTCGCCTACACCGGTTACGAAAACTTTTTCAATGATTATTCTCAGGTAATACTGGTTTTAACTGCAGGAACTTTATTGTTCAGTGCTTTTGATAACTACAATAGGGTAGCGTTGATGGATGCTGCCACCGGATCGATTTTGAAAGAGTTTTTACAAAAAATAACAGTGGCTTGCGCCCTCGCCATCGTACTTTTCTTTCCCTTGCCCTTTTCTCAGTTTATATGGATCTGGCTCATTGCAAACCTAATTCCTACTGTTCTTATCATTTTTAAAGTCATGCGACAGGAGGCTATAGACTTTAAGCCTGACTTTCAGTTTCTTACTCCCCCAATGGTGAGTATGCTAAGTAGCGTGAGCCTCTTTGCCGTGATAACAGGATTGACAACGATGATAATCCAGTATATCGATCGTATTATGATTAATGATATGATTGGCACCTCCCTCACCGGTATTTACGGGATAACCGCTTTTTTTGGTACAGTAGTAGCAATGCCTTCAAGAATAATGTACCGGATAGGAGGAGTTATTATCGCGGAGAAATGGAAGTCGGGCGATCTACAAGGAATCTCTTCGATTTATAAAAAGAGCTGTTCTA
>DALYUO010000139.1:1136-5768 GCA_031981225.1 Pararcticibacter sp. | reverse complement strand
GATCGGCTTATTACTTTTCATTGGTATTTGGGCGAATATTCATAATATACTTAAAATGATCCCCCCTGAATATGCAGAGGGCAAGTACGTAATATTGTTTGTGAGCCTGAGCGGCCTTATAGAAATGGCAACCGGCATGAACGGCGTGATACTGGCCACATCGAAATATTATAAATACGATACATTCTTTTTCCTGGGGCTGATTGTCATAACCATCCTGGCAAACTATCTTTTTATACCCGTTTGGGGAATAGCGGGAGCGGCGGCAGCAAGCGTACTTACTACTTTTCTTTTTAATCTTTACAGGTTCCTTTTTATCCGAAGGAAATTTGGTATGCAACCTTTTAATCTACACAATCTTTACATCATTCTAATCGGCTTATCTGTTCTGTTTCTTATTAACTACCTGCCTGTTCTACCTTTAGTAACTGATATTATTATCCGGTCGGGCATTATAACCTTGTTTTATACAGGGGTTATTTATATGATGAAGATAGCACCGGAAATGAATGAGACAATCGATGAACTGATAAGAAAAGTATTTAGACGATAAAAGCTAAGTGGATCATCCAAAAATCTAACGAATTCAAATATTAAGGCATTCGTATCACGGTGCAAAAACCGCCATTTGCAATTAACCTGACCGTCAAATCATCCCCTGACTGTGCATTTACAGTTCTTTTAGACACATTGTGCATAGGGTCGGTCTTGTCGTCTTCATAGATATCAAAGGTGTATTTCCCCTCCTTAAGAAAATCGAGTTTTACCTTTATTGTCACCTCCTTACCTGCATTAATAGCTGCAAGATACCATTCAGAACCATGCCTGCGAGCTATACAGGCAAATTTTCCGGGATATCCGTCAATGAAACGGGTTTCATCCCAGGTGGCCTTCACTTTTGTCAGCAAGTCACGGGCAGGCGAGTTGAGGTAAGCTGATGGTCGATCCGCCATAACCATCCATCCAGACTCAAAAACAAAAGGCAATGCCAGTTCATGGGCATAAGTAGTTGTACGTGGATTTTCATTCCTGATAGTGAAGGTAGCAGGCGTGTAATCCATCGAGCCAACGACATTTCTCGTAAATGGCAAAACGCAGTTATGTTCGGGAGTGGGGATTATCGGGGTTGCAAAGGCATAATACTCCGCCCCTAAAACAGCTTCGCACGTCATCAGATTAGGATATTTTCGCCGCTGTCCCCGGGGCAGCGTTTCCCCGTGAAAACTAACCATCAGATTGTAATCCATTGCCTCTTTCAACGCATCTTCTCTAAATTTCATCATGTGGATGCTGTCACCTTTAAGATAATCTATCTTAATTCCTTTTATTCCCCACTCCTTGTATTTACTATAAATATAGTCTCTCTCTTCTTTGGTTTTTAAGGCATCGTATCCTTCCCATCCATATACGTTTAATCCTTTAGCGTTCGCATAGGCGACGAAGTCTTTCAACCAGGGCATAGTCCTCCAGGTTTTGGAAATTTTTTTGCTTCCGACAAGAGCCACGTCAAATTCAAACCATTTCCAGTTCATTTTAACAGCAAGATCAACATAGGTCTTCAATGTATCGATATTGCTGTTAGCGCTAAAATCAGCCCACCACGGAAATACAGCAACTCCTGGTTCGATCCATGACAGATCATTGATTACGGAAGGAGGACTAAGGTTTTCAACTAATACAGATTCAACAATAGTCTTCAGTCTGGAACCAATAATAACAGTACGCCAGGGCGATTCATATTCTTTTTCAACCGTGAATGATTTTTCGGGAAACCGGATATTCATAGACCCGTCTTTCGCTTTCGCAAGGTGAGTGCCCGGATGCTTAAAAATACCTGCTTCAGTTATCAACATCCAATGATCCTTCGTTTTGATCAATGCTGGATAGGATAATTCTTTATCTTTAATATTCCCATATTTCCTGCGTGGAAAGTAGTTTTCATAAACGTCACTAAAATCCATCATCCAGGTCGTGCTATTGTCCGCAATCCTAAAGCTTGTCTTTTCGGAGGTTATGTTTATTTTTCCATCCTTCTTTATTTTATAACGAAATGCAACACCATCATCATAGGCCCGGCAAACAAACTCCAGAATGTGTCCTGAAGCATTTCGAAAACTATAAATTCCTTCATTACCATTATTATGATAAATATGTGTTTTACCTGTGGGAAGTTCATAAGTTTCTCTGATAGTTTCCTTTCTAACCGAAACAAAAGTGAGTCCCTCTGAGAATGTATAACCTTGCTCCGCTGAAACAACACCAAGTTTTGATTCTGGAATCAAAACTACTTTGTCACTAAGTACCCTGTATGCGAGTTGTCCCCGCTCATCAGTTAGTACCTCAATAGCGACTCTTCCATTAGGAGAGATTACTGTAAAACTACTAGCCTTGGAACTTGACCTGAATAAATTCATCTTACACGAAAGGCTGGACGTAATTAATATCAATAGACACACCATCTTAAGGATAGTCTTTCCCTCAAGTAATTCAATCCGGCTAAAAAATGTATTCATTGGCCTCATATTAATAGGTATTATAGTTTGTTTACAATTGAATAACGCTGCGAACGAATGATACGGATAAACTGACTAATCGCTATTTATTTCTATATCTGTTATTTGTGTGCTTTTAATATGCGCCTCCCGAGCGTCAATAAAAAAGTTGCCTTTAAGATGAGAATGGCTAATATGTACCTTCTGTATGCTAAGATGGCCTATACTTGTTTGAGCATCCATCACAAAAGTCGGATTAACATATCTCGTCTCATGTCTCTCTACGTTTTCGATATAAAGAGAGTCCATTCGTGAGTTTTTAACGGTAATTATGCCATAAGCCAGCGGAAGCGATAGTTGACTGGAGCGCGAATACACATTGGTACCTTTAACATTTTTAATCCGAACGCGGTTAAATGTTCCTTTCTGGCCAAGCAAGCTATAAAACAAAACAGAAGCTGCAGCCGTATTCCCCTGTACCCCATCAATATAGATATTGGTAATTTTTGTTTGCCTGAAGGTATAGAATGCAACTCCTTTTAATGAGGGTATAGAATCATGGCTGTTTTGAGGATAGATATTCCTCACTACAACATTTTCATAATCTACTGCCGGAAAGGCTGCCATTTCTCCTTTAAAACTTGCTCCTCCGGAAGCAAATGCAACCAGGTCATCATTGGTAAATCCTGAAATATTCTCAATCAGCACATTGTTTCCTCCTCCCGTAACACCATCTCCATTTTCGTTCAACGCACTTGTGAGCTTTTTATCTATAAAGGGATTTTGCTGCAAATGAATATCATGTATATAGACGCTATCACACTCCATATAAGCCACTCCCCAACTTCGGGTACTGTCAATCTCCATTAAAGCAACTTCCAGATTCTTTACCCGATAAAAAAACAGCCCAAAGCAAAATTTAGAGTCTGCAACAGTATTTTTTAGTTGCCGTTTTTGCGACCAGCCATTTCCATTCCACTTACCTCCGATCACTTTTATATTGCTATTTCCCTTCTCCAGGTCCCGGTTACGTAAAAGATAGTCGTTTGCGCCTTTCTTCAGTTCTATATAAGCATCCTTATCCAAACGCAAAGTAAAATCTGAGGGAATAACAAGCGCACGCTCAAGTAAATAATGGCCCCTGGGGATGAACAGCTCGCGTATCCCGGACCGTTCTGCCTTATCAATCAATTTTTGAATTTCACCTACTTTCTGACCTTTTTCTTTACTTATTTCAAAGGCTGGCTTTGCTGCTTTGACCGGACAGGTAATCAGCAATAGAGGTGTGGTACAAAAGATGCCTATGACAGGAATAAATACTCTCATTTCAGCTTTATTTATTGGTTATACAACTCACCCATAGGTGAGATATTAGTAAATCAAGGAAAAGAACGATTCAATGACGACACATTGGGTAGATCCAAAAAACATTGACTATTTATCTGATAAAAAGAATTGAACAGGACCCAACAAACCAGAAGGAAGTAATTCCCAATCCTTTCCTATCGAAACATTCGTTTTAGTTAGCCTTTCAGCTTCCGGTTTATCCCTATCGCCGATTAGCCTGTTCCGCCAGGTATTAACCCCTACGATTTCCAGTTTATTATTTTTTTCCTTTAATAAGTCACGAGGCAGTCTCATCCTGAAAGGGGGGCTCCACAGAGTTCCCAGATCCACACCGTTAATGGATACCTGTGCAATCCCAACATCTTTCACCTCTCCAAGATCCAGATACAGATCCCCCTCTTTGCTGTTCTTTGGCCTGTCAAACGCTTTTACATATTCTGCCTTTCCGGAATAGAAGCGGATTCCTTCCTCTTTATGATTGGTCCAGCTAACTAAGCTATCAAACTGAACGGAGGCTGGGCCTCCCCACCGCATATCAAATATTACTTCCCAGGGACCCTTTAATTGCAGGAGTTCTTTGTATACAGGATAATTGGACACAGCAGAATTTTTGTATTGGGAATTAAGGGGCTTCCGAAATACGACAAACACAGAACCATAAGGATCAAATTCCAAAGGAATACTTATTTGTCCGTCAGCTTGTCGGAATACGGTAGCATCCTTTACTTCACCGGTTACCGGGTTCCAGAGTTCGGGTTGCTTTCCTGTCACCCTAAATGAACAGGTTGCCCTT
>DALYUO010000139.1:0-1126 GCA_031981225.1 Pararcticibacter sp. | reverse complement strand
AATCTGTAACCCCTGATGTACGATGAATGTAGTCGAAAGCCCGCCCTCCTGAAGCAGAGTCGACAGTAAAATCGGGCTTTATACCATCCATCAATAAAACCTCCCTCGCCTTTTGTCCCCAGATAACATGCCCTAAGCCAACTTTTCGCATTCCTCGAAGAGTTGTCGACTCTCCCCACAGCTCATTTGCAATAGAAGCAAGCTGCTTTTCGGATTGGGGATATGAGCTTAGGCTTGCCGTAGCCAAAGGTTTATTCCCAATAATAGTGGCTCCTTCTTCAACTAGTTTTTTAATTTTCTCCATCACACTGCGTGATAGTATTCTATGATCCGGCAAAACCAGTAGCCGATAAGATGCACCATGAGGCAGAACTAGACGTTTATTTACTACCGTCAGGGCCATCAAACGATCTTCATTAATGAGATCGTAATCAAAGCCTGGCAGGGAACCGGCAGGATCATCTTGTTTGTACCGGCCCAAATTAGGCACATGATCGCCATAATAGTAAAGTACATCTGCAATTGCCGTTGTGGTTTGAAGAAGATACTGGCAACGCGCCAGATACTGAATAAAGGGAGTAGAATAATCCCACCAGGTAACATTCGGATTAAAATGGGTTCCGGCAAAGTATTCCTGCCCGGGTAGACCCATTTCTTTTGGCGAAGAGGTAAACGTGTGGAGGTAAGTTAAGTTGAGTCCTGAACAGAACTCATGATCCACAGAGGGCTTCATATCTGCCCATATAACATCGTTCCAATGCGGGCCTATCGTGGTGAACGATTCAGCTCCCACAATATTTTTATTAAATATTTTAGCGGCGCTTGCTGCCTGCTTTACAAAAAAGCGTTCGGCTGGATTTGAGCGATGTGGCGAAGGCGACCAAAATTCACTCATCATGACCTCGCTGTAACCATAGTTTTTTAGTCCTTCGAAAGGACCGGCATGAGGCCCTGCCGATTCAGGTTGAATACCAATCCCATACTCTTTTGCTCTTTTAGCAAAAGTACCATAATGCTTTTCAGCGATTAGTTCTCCGAGAGTCTTTCTGAGATCTGATAAAAAACGGTTGCTTAAGTCACGGCTGCCAATGATCTTACCGGTAAGTACCGGTAGGTAAGGGATTGG
>DALYUO010000138.1:12936-13234 GCA_031981225.1 Pararcticibacter sp. | reverse complement strand
ATTGAAGAAGGACTTGAAAAAGGAGTATTTTTCAGAAAGGATGACAATTCTGTATGGATAGATCTTACATCTGATGGACTTGATGAAAAACTCGTTCTTCGCGGAGATGGAACTTCAGTTTACATCACACAGGATCTTGGTACCGCACAGCTCAAGTACAATGATTTTAAAATGGACGAATCCATCTATGTGGTGGGTAACGAGCAGGATTATCACTTCAAAGTATTATTTCTTATACTCAGTAAATTAGGCAAATCCTGGGCTCGGGGATTATATCATTTATCCTATGGAATGGTGG
>DALYUO010000138.1:11691-12808 GCA_031981225.1 Pararcticibacter sp. | reverse complement strand
CCGTTCTGTTCTTTCTAAAGCAGGCATTGAGAAACCTGAATACACCGGAGTTGACGGCGTTTCTACAACAGAACGCGAGCTAATACTTGCGTTGACTAAGTACCCGTCTGTTTTAACTGCATCAGCACAGGAATTTAGTCCGGCACAGCTTGCTAATTATGCCTACGACCTGGCGAAACTTTATAATAAGTTTTACCATGAAGAACCAATATTGAAAGTTGAAGATATTAATATTCGTAATTTCCGTCTTTCTTTATCGGCAGTAACTGCAAATATTATCAGGAAGAGTATGGGCTTGTTAGGTATTGAAGTCCCCGAACGGATGTAAATATACCTGATGCCGGCAACATTGTTTTTTAAGATATCGGTTTCTGCAAAACAGAATATTCAAAAAGCGGTTTATAAGAGGTTAATTACGTAAACAGAAGCCGATGAAACAATTATTCTTTATTTGTCACGATACAAAAACAGCAGTTCAGGCGGGTAATGGAGTCGCGGGAATACCGGGCATCCAGTCCGAACGAATTGCTGCTTTAAATGCCTTCCTTACCCTTAATCATCAAAAAAACATTGTTCCTGTATGGGATGATGACGATGAGTTCGAAGAAATATTAGATACCTACACTTTTATTACCGTTGACGACGCCAATAAAAGTATATATAGTAATGAGGCACTTGGTTAAAAGGGAGCGGGTAACTCCCTTTTTATTGAATTAGCCTTTGATTGCTTCCAGCCAGGCGGTTGCCATCAGCCTTGCACCAGCAATGCTTGGGTGCACCCCATCTGGTGTCCAGTACGCTGAAGGTGTCGACTCAACTGCTTTGTCGTACACAGCCTGATAGGGGATGAAAGTCGCCTTAAATGCATCTGCAAGATCGCGGGCGACATATCTGTATTCGTGAAATGCCGGGAACCAGCTCTTATTTACTGCTGTTCCCAAAAGTGTATATGGTTCACCGATAATAAGTTTGACATCAGGGTATTTTTGCAATGTTCTTTCCAGTAAAGCTTTGTAATCATCCCTGTAGGTTTTTATGGTACCCGAGTAATTGCCGTTTTTCATATGCCAGAAATCGTTTACACCTACCAGGATACTTAAAACGTTCGGTTTAAGGT
>DALYUO010000138.1:10200-11681 GCA_031981225.1 Pararcticibacter sp. | reverse complement strand
TTAAGGTCGAGTGCTTCAGCGTCCCATCTTTCAGCAAGCTGATATACTTTATTTCCGCTTACGCCCTTGTTGAAGATCTTAAGGTCTTTTGATGGGTTATTATTTAGAAGATCGGCAGCGGCGAGAAAAGCATAGCCGGAGCCAAGAGCTTTAGCGTTGTTTGCGGAATTTTCAGAACGGCTTCTGCCTGCATCTGTAATAGAATCGCCCTGAAAAAGGACAACATCCCCTTTATTTAATGAGATCTTTTTTATCTTATCTGCAGCGAAGGCAGACAAAACTATGTTAGGAAGGCCAAGTGTGAGGAGCCCTCCAACAGCAGCTTTTTTAATAAAGCTTCTTCTTTCGGCATCGTTAGTTTTCATGTCCGAAGTTAAGTAAGCTTTATTAAAAATCCAGTTAAAGTACGAATATTTTTAAGCAAAACCTCCTGTCCGCTGTTTTAACTGTAGTACCTTCGGATAGCTTCTCCGATAACATTCGCTACACCGTCGCTTAGTTCACCCTCCGTAGCCCAATGACCTTCTTTGGGCTTAACCGATCCAAGATGTTTATCTTCATCAAATACGTTATATTCCCCATCGGAGGGAACGATACGTAGTTTTCGTGGTCCGCCTTCACTTATGACCGCTTCAATATAAAAAGGCATGCCATTATTAGCCTGACTTTCTCCCGCTATGTTTTCTTCCATTTTTGCTATTTGAAGAATAACATCAGATCCTTAATATTTGTTCGGTAGCGTTTACGCCCATTAAAGATTCAGAAAATGGCTGGTGAAGCTTCTGAAATCGTTAAACTTCAAATCATATTTTTCGACTTCTCCAAAACCGCATGCTAAATAAACAAAAGGAATCCCTGCTTTTTCACTTTGTTCGCGATCGCCGTCGGTATCACCAACATAAACGGGCTGTTCTAAACTATACTTATCAATAAGCAGTTTCATGTTATGGTGTTTGGGCATGCTGTTTACCCCGTATGCCATCTCATCGGTTATAAATTCGGTTATTTCAGCACGCTTCATAAACAGCTGAATAAGTCCGGCGGGACAATTGCTTACGATGAACAATTTGTACAAGGATGAAAGCTGACGGATTCCTTCCTGCATACCCTCGAAAAGATTACCTTGTCCTTTTTCTATCAAACTGCTCCTTTGGCGGTTTATAAATCCGTAAATTTCCTGACGTTCATCTTCGTTGTACTCGGGCAGCATTATTGCAAGCACCTTTTTTCCTTCAATACCCATCAATGGTTTAATATCGTCTTTAGTGACCGATTTTGGTACACCTGCATCTTTTAATCCTGCATTCCAAGACGAAACGTACAGATCCATTGGATCCCAAAGCGTTCCATCCATATCAAAAATTATACTGTCTGGCTTCTTCATTATTTTCAGTTGGCAATATTATGAAATTTCATAGGATAAGATAACGCGATCTTTTAAAATGATATCTGGAGACATGCATTTAAAGCATTTTTACTTA
>DALYUO010000138.1:8447-10190 GCA_031981225.1 Pararcticibacter sp. | reverse complement strand
GTTTGTTTGAGGCGGGCAGCTAAAAACATTCGCAAAGTAATAGATATGAGACAAAAGGTTGTGGTACTTACAGGAGCTGGAATATCCGCAGAAAGTGGATTAAATACCTTTCGTGATTCTGATGGTTTATGGGAAGGATATAATATAAACGACGTCGCGACTCCCGAAGCCTGGCACAGAAATCCAATGCTCGTACAACATTTCTATAATCTGCGCCGTAAAGCCGTGCTCGAAGCAGAACCTAATGCCGCACATAGAGCGCTTGTTGCTCTCGAGGAAAAATACGACGTCACGATCGTCACACAAAATATCGACGACTTGCACGAACGTGCCGGCTCTTCAGATATCATACATCTTCATGGAATTATAACAAGATCTCAATCAGGCATTAATCCTAATCTCACTTATCCGATTGAAGGTTGGGAGTTGAGTATGGGAGAGAAGTGTGAGCTCGGATCGCAGTTAAGGCCTCATGTAGTCTGGTTCGGTGAGGCTGTTCCGATGATTGAAAAGGCGGCGGAAGTTTGCTTAAAAGCTGATATTTTTCTCATAATCGGAACATCCCTGGTGGTATATCCTGCGGCCGGACTCGTAAGCTATGCGCCGGCGCAAGCTCGTAAGATCCTTGTTGATCCCAAAGCTCCTTCCGTTTCGGGGATTTCAAACCTGGAAGTGATCGCCGAAAAAGCCAGCGTGGGAGTGCCTAAGGTTGTAAGTAATCTTTGTGCGTAGAGAGCTTTTGAACGACCTAAGCTTTCGAAAGCTGAAGGATTTTGAAAGCTCCCCGCGCTACAATTGCAAATACGATAGTTCCTGCTACAAGATCGGGTATGTGAGAGTCTGTTAAATAAACCAGTATCCCAGCGGCTATCACTCCTATATTGGCAATTACATCATTTGAAGTGAATATCATGCTTGCCTGCATATGGGCTTCGTTGCTTTTCGACCGCTGTAGCAGAACCAGGCTCATGCTATTACCCGCGAGAGCAAGAAGGGAGATAATTATCATCATTTGAAAGGATACATCTTCCCCATAGCCCAGGAATCTTCTAACCACCTCAGCGAAGCCCAATAGCGCCAATACCAACTGGAAATAACCACTGGTTCTGGCAATACTGCTTTTTCGGGCAACAGTAGCGCCTACAGCCAATAACGCTAATCCGTAAATGATGCTATCAGCTAACATATCAAGACTATCTGCCACAAGCCCCATAGAGTTGGCGAAAACGCCTGTAATCATTTCAAGTATAAAAAAGAAGAAATTTATAGCTAATACCTGATATAACAAGTTTCTGTTCTCCTGCTCAGTGGCTGGTATGTGAGTTTCTTCTATCGTTTCTGTCTTCGTAAGCTCGCTGTCTAACTTTAAGCTTTCTATAGCTATGGCTATCTGTCGGGGATCAGATAGATGATATACATCCAAAGTGCGAGCCTGAAGATCAAAATTTAATTGGCGAATTTCCTTCATGCCATTTAACTTCATCCGGATCAATTGCTCTTCAGCAGGACAATCCATCTTTAGTATGTGAAATGTTGATTTATTCATTCGAAACATCTCCGTCTATTGCGTCATGCACGAAGCGGTTCAGCGTTTGCAGATTTTTCACAGCATCACCCATGGTATTATTAAAATAGCTGAATATTGTTTTTCCGTCCTCCATCCATTCTTTAATGTACTGCGCATATTCATAAAGAAAATCGTCGGTATAGCTGCCCCGGTAACCGCCATTGGGGCCGTGGAAC
>DALYUO010000138.1:7724-8437 GCA_031981225.1 Pararcticibacter sp. | reverse complement strand
CAGTGGCGGGGCGGATGCGGGAAGGTCGTGAAGAACGAGCTCCATACCGTATCCATCCAAAAGATCATAGATATCTTCCACATACCATGACCGATTGCGGAACTCTACGCATACCTTCCAGGTATTATCTTCATCGGCATTCCTTATTTCAGAGAGTAATCTATCCAATCCGATAAGATCAACGGTTTGACTTGGAGGAAACTGTACCAGTAAACACCCTTTTTTATTGCCTGCCCGGTTGATTGTCTCCATAAACTTCCGGACGGCGTCGGGACTGAAAGTCAGGCTTTTATTATGCGTTATTTCACGCCATAGTTTAAAAGTAAACCTGAAATTGTCAGGAACGCTAGCTGCCCATTTTTCAACAGTTGCCGGCTGGGGTATTTTATAAAAAGAGCTATTGACCTCAAGGCTATTAAAAAGGGAAGCATAAAAAGTAAGTCTGCTCTTATCCTTGAACTCCGGCGGAAAAGCCTGCTTGTTTCGCACTGGCAAAACAATATTGCTGGTCCCCGAATAAAAATCTCCTATAATAATTTGCGGCATCTTCTGTACAAAACAATGTAATGTGGGATATAGAACAGATTATTACGTCTGAAGTTCTATATCCCCGAAATATTAGCGTTCCAGCTACTATTCCTTTGGAGCCTCACTTTCAGTAGTACTCTTTTTCTTAAACGGATTGATCCCCTTAATAAGTCCTTTGCCTGTCC
>DALYUO010000138.1:6366-7714 GCA_031981225.1 Pararcticibacter sp. | reverse complement strand
TGTTTATTTCCTGAAGTATCTGTGCTGCCCGACAGCTTTTTAGAAAGCTGGGCTGCCGCACTTTGGAGGAGCTGTTTCTTTGCTGAAGCCACGGAATCCTTAACAGCCGAAACTGCCGCTTCTTTAGCTACTTCCACTTTAGTACGTACAAATTCGGCCGACTGTTCCTTCATTGACTGCGCAAGGCTTGCTGCACTCTGTTTTAGTGCGGTCTTTATCACGGGATGCGTGACAGATCCACCCACCTTAATCTGAAGGTCAACTTTATCGCCAATATTAAGGGGAATTCCCTTATTGTTCACTTTCGTTACCAGTCCGTAGACCATTGAATTGCCTTTGGCACCCATCAGAGCACGCGGTACTTTCATGTTGATTGTATAATCAAGACTCTGATCAAGTCCATGGAGCCCGCCAATCTCCATATCAATATCCTTCACCTTCAGGTTAAAGGGTTTAACAAGAACTTTACCACCTGCAAACTCAAAATAGCTTTTAATGTCTTTAACCGAAATCTGCTGCAATGCACTGATATTAAGCGTGCTTGCCATTTTTTCAAGCGGCTGAAATTTATTTAAGACACCTTCAAGTAACAGAACATTTCCCTTGCCCGTCAGCGAGGAAAGGTCGGGCATCATACCATCACCCAGCTTTCCATTCATATCGAGGTTAGAGCTAAGCGTTCCGGCAAGAAATTTTCCAACAGGCATCAGCTTTTGAACAGTATTGAAGGTATAAAATGTCTTTTGTATATCTACCCCTTTTACGTCGTAATTAAGAGAAATATCAGGGTGTTTCTTATCGGTCTTTGTTGAATAATAGCCATTGATTTCCATGGTGCCGTCAAGAGCGTTGCCTTTCACGTCAGAAAGTTTAACAGCTTCTTCTTCTATCTGTAAAGTACCAGAAAGGTTGCTGATGTCCAGCTTATCATAGTGAACAGAGCCTGCTTTTGCGTTCAGTTGCAGGTCGAGGTTCGCTGGAACAGCAAACGGGGCGGCAGAACTTGCTCCCTCTGTTTCACCAGCTGAAGTTCCCATCCATTTATTAAGATCAATGTGATCGGCAGAAACATTAATAGTTCCATTCAGGGGCTGGTTTTTGATTACGTAAGGCAGGATGTTGTTTATCGTGCCATTGACAGTGAATTTAGTATTCATGAAGCTACCGGCCATATTGCTGACAGTAACATTGCGGGGATTAAATGTCATTAGCATATTGCTCACCTGCAGCCCGCTGGGATAATCAGATGAACGGTACAGGAACTTTCGCACGGCAATGGTACCGTCTGCATAAAACTGATCGAAGTTTTGCTTCTGAGCCGCGGCAGCGCTTCCTTTCATACTCACAT
>DALYUO010000138.1:0-6356 GCA_031981225.1 Pararcticibacter sp. | reverse complement strand
CACATTGGCATCGAGCAAGCCGCTTAACGTAGTTCCCTTCGCAAGTTTTACAAAATTTGTAATGCCGGTAAGATCCAGTTTTCCCCTGGCGGCCGCATCAACAAGCAGTGAGGATAGCGGTTTCTTAACGTTAAGTCGGAAGTCAAACGGATTGTTATCCATTTCAATATGTCCTTTGGGGATGTCTATTACTGTATGGTCGGTAATGCCGTCAGGATTATTGACACTGACCTTAAGGTTAACGTTCTTTACAGCTTTAGGCAGATCAGGATACTGAAAGAAGCCATTCGTTACTTCCAGATTTATTTTATACGAGGGAATCTGAGCGGCGCTATAGGTGCCTTTTACCAGCCCGTCGAAAGTAAGAGATCCGTTTGTTTTTACAGAAGCAAAATCATGCTGATAAATAGCGGGAATAAAGGAAAGTATGTTTTTGAAACTCGTAGATAATGCCTTGAACTTAATATCCATATTGTAGCTGTCTGCCGAAGCGAGCTGAAAAAAACCTCCTGCACCAAGCTGAAGATCATTCAACTTGATTTTATCGGTCTGAAAAGAGTAAGTATTACTCTTTGTATCTATTTGAAGGTCAGTATCAATATCTGTCTTAATCTTATTAAGCCATGGAATGCCTCCATAGACAAAATTTACCTCGTCTGCAGTCGTTGTTGTTTGCAGTGTAAACCGTTCAGATGTAAAGTCGCCTTCACCCTCATGGTTGAGGTTAACAATCTTACTGCTCATATTACTTAACTCATCCTTGTAAACAATATACCCGTTATGGATACTATATTTTTTGAGATGCACCGCAAATGGCTTAGCTCCGGAACTGGTATCTGAGGCCGACGTGTCTGGCTTTAAGATATCCCAGTTTGCATTTCCATTTTTATTGACGAGTGCAAAAATGCGTGGTTGGTCGAGCTCTATTGCGTTTACCTTTATAGTTTCGCCCTTTATTACACTGAGTATATTTAACGAAAGGTCAAATCCTTTCACCGATAAAAGTGTGTCTTTTTCAAACTCACCTGTTCCTATTATATGAAGGTCCTCAAGACGCAGTGACAGATCAGGAAAATCCCGTAAGAGCGAAACATCCGCTTCTTTAAAGTCGGCTTTCGCGTTGAGCTTTTTGTTGATTTCTGCTTTAGCAATTTTTTCAATTTTTCCTTTGAAAGCAAAAGGTAACAGAACAATGGCAAGAATAATAATCAGGAAAAAAATCCCGGCTATCCGTAGAGGCTTCTTCATTTTTCAAGTATTTGGGAGCTAAGATACAAAAACCCCAAACGAAGACGGAGGCATGGAAAATCTAAACTTTCGTACAGTGCGTCATAGTATGGTAGTTTATTTATCTTCGTTTGAAAATTATTGTACTTGTTTTCATAAGGGATATCAGTGATTAATACATTAAGTAACGAGGAAGAACTTTCAGAAGATCATCGGTTTATATTTAAAAATACCGGCATTTCAGATATTACGGAAGGTGTTATAATAAAATATATGAACGCCGGGAACACGTTTGACAGCAGGGCATATCAGAACGTGAACCCAAAAGTGCTGGAGCTTAATCTGGGAGTCTTTACCAACCAGTTTACTGCTCTTGCTTTTCCAGATGTTACTGTGGTGAGGCAGGGCAGAGATTTGTTTCTCTCCTGTAATTGCTCAGAAAGCAGTAAGAATTTATGCGAGCACGAGGCCCTGGTTCTGACCGCTCTAATCAGAAGGGACGAGCTGCGTGCTTTCTTTGATGAAAAGCTCCGGCACGACAAGTTAAAAGAAGTTGCCGCCGATTATGGGATGGAGAACGAACCTGATCTGGACGATTTTTTTGAATTAGAGTACCTCCACAAGAAGCTGACGATTAAATCACGCCTTCCTTCGCTCTTCGCAGCTACAAAAGAGAGCTTTGCTGCTTTTGGCGACGTCCTGAATGATGGTGATCAGAAAGTTGCTGATGCTATAGCCAGGGCCAACGATCAGCCGATTTTTGTGGTATTGCGACAACATAAATATTATCAATATCTCTTTGTTGATCTTTACCGATCGGAAGTATCGGTAGAAGGCCGTATTAAAAACCCATTAACGGCAGTCTCCCCGCTCGACCTAATGTGGAAATCTGAAGACGCCGATCACCTAAAGTTTTTTACTGCTGTCAGTAAATTTCAAAATCAAACAAGTGCAGCGAGGACCCATTCAGATTTGATAGCATTGAGAGCCATAGTAAAGAACCCTTTAGGTTATGCTTTTTACTATCACGATAAAGACATATCTGATAAAGTGACTGCACGCTCCCTCGTCCCTGTAAGAGTAAAACTATTGCCTGATGATCCCGCCTTGAAAGTAAATCCCAAGGGGGCATTCTACGAATTGAGCGGAAGTATTGAAATAGAGGGCCGAACTTGCGGCCTGGACGGCCTGGATCTTAGGTTTAACTATTTTCTTGCGGCGGAGCAAACGTTTTACCTTGTCGGAAACCTTCAGGCCCTTGGCATCATTGACTTGCTAAAGAAGAAGAGCGGGAGGCTTCTGATCCACGGTTCCAAATACAGGGAGTTTAAAACAAAACTGCTTACCAAACTGGAGGATAAGATCGGCATCAATTATACGCATATCAAACCGGCCACTCCGGCGCAGCTTGACCAGCAGGGCTTTAACAATGAGAGGGAGAAAATCATCTATTTGTCGGACTTTGGACAGGATGTGATGATCATTCCGGTGATGCGATATGGAGAGGAGGAAGTGCCTATCAGAAGTAAGCGGCAGGTTTATGGAACCGATAAGCGAGGTCATGAATTTCTTGTGAAGCGTGACGGCGAGGCAGAAGATGCTTTTACAGCATTGCTGTTGAAGCAGCATCCCTATTTCGAGGAGCAGCTTGAGACCGATTTGTATTACTTTTATCTGCATAAGAAACGTTTTCTGGAAGAAGAATGGTTTTTAAATGCTTTTGATGAATGGCAGAAATACAATATTACCATCCTTGGCTTTAATGAACTTGAAGGGAATAAGCTCAATCCCCATAAAGTAAAGATCAGCATAAAGGTACTTAGCGGGATTAACTGGTTCAACACCATTGTGAATGTAAAGTTTGGAAAGAAAAGACTCGGCTTGAAGCAATTACAGAAAGCGGTGAGGAATAAGAATAAATATGTGCAACTGGATGACGGCACCACAGGTATTCTTCCTGTAGAATGGATGGAGAAATTTGCCGCCTACTTTAATTCGGCTGAGATCGCAGGTGACGACACGCTGATTATTCCAAAAGTCAACTTCTCTGCTATCGACCGGTTATATGACACCGAAATGCTGGATGAAGAGGTGAAAGAGGAACTGAATTTCTATCGTAAAAGGTTATCGGACTTTGAATCCGTAAAGAAAGTTAAGGTGCCGGCAGAATTAAAAGGGACCTTGCGTTCCTATCAAAAGGAGGGATTAAACTGGTTGAACTTCCTTGACGACTTAGGCTTCGGGGGCTGCCTTGCCGATGACATGGGGCTGGGTAAATCTGTTCAGATCATTGCCTTTATCTTATCGCAAAGAGAAAAGACAAAGCATAATGTCAACCTCATTGTAGTTCCTGCTTCTCTTATATTTAACTGGCAGGCGGAAGTCGAAAAGTTTGCACCTTCTGTTAGAATACATACCATTTACGGTGCCGACAGAATAAAAAACACGCATGATTTTGACCCTTACGAAATCGTTCTGACCTCCTATGGAACCCTGCTGTCAGACATTCGCTTCCTTAAAGACTATACCTTCAATTACATCTTTCTGGATGAATCACAGAATATCAAAAACCCCGAATCACAACGATATAAGGCGGTTCGTTTATTAAAGTCGCGAAATAAGATTGTGATTACGGGTACACCTGTAGAGAACAACACCTTCGACCTTTACGGTCAGCTGTCTTTTGCCTGTCCCGGCTTATTAGGAAGTAAACAATATTTCAAGGATATCTATTCGTCGCCGGTCGACAAGTTTAAAAGCAGCAGGCGAACGGCAGAACTTCAAAATAAGGTCAAGCCTTTCATTCTGCGCCGGACTAAGCAACAGGTAGCTTCAGAGCTCCCTGATAAAACAGAGATGGTACTTTATTGCGAAATGAAAACTGAACAGCGTAAAATATACGATGCTTATGAGAAGGAGTTCAGAGAGTATATTTCAGCTGCCACGGATGATGAACTGGCAAAGAGCCCAATGAATGTTCTAAAAGGCTTAACCCGGCTCAGACAAATATGCAATTCACCGCTGTTGCTAAAAGAAGAGAAGTTAAAAGGGGATGAATCGGTTAAAATTGAGATGCTGACAGAGCAGATCGAAAACAAATCGCCGCGACATAAAATTCTCGTCTTTTCACAGTTCGTCTCCATGCTGGATCTCGTAGGAAAGGAGTTGAAAAACCGCAATATCGGGTATGCTTACCTGACCGGCAGCACAAGGGACAGGGGAGCGGTGGTGAGCAGTTTTCAGAACGATCCCGGCCTGCGGGTGTTCCTTATCAGCCTCAAAGCGGGTGGTACCGGCTTAAACCTGACAGAAGCAGATTATGTATATATCATTGAGCCGTGGTGGAATCCTGCCGTAGAAAATCAGGCCATTGATCGATCGCACCGCATCGGACAAGATAAAAATGTGGTGGCGGTACGAATGATCTGCCCGGGGACGGTGGAAGAGAAGATGATGACTATGCAGGAGTCAAAAAGAGAGCTTGTTCAAAATCTTATTAAAACAGATACTTCCTTCCTGAAATCTTTGTCGAAAGCAGACTTGCTTAAGTTGTTGGAGTAGGAAGTAAAATCTAACTATCTTAGCCGCCTGTAATACATCATCTATATTTTTCGTACAGGTCAACATGAAAGCCTTGCTGCATCTCTATCTCAATTCTTACCGCGGACTCACAAAACCAGCATGGATGCTCGCGCTGATTATGCTGATCAATCGAAGCGGAGCAATGGTCATTCCATTTCTTGGGATCTATATGACACAATCCCTGCATTTTAACATTAAAGATACCGGTACGGTACTAAGCTGTTTCGGAGTGGGAGCGGTTCTGGGGTCCTGGATTGGGGGATGGCTGAGTGATAAAGTCGGACATTTTACTATTCAGCTCAGTTGTCTGTTGTTATGTATCCCTGTTTTTTGTGTCCTTCCCGAGCTTACTAACCCACTGTCGCTATCAGTGGGCGTTTTTACATTAAGCCTGATAACCGAGACCTTTCGTCCGGCAAACTCTGTTTCTATTGCCTCTTATTCAAGTCCCGAAAGCATCACAAAAGCTTTTTCACTGAACAGAATGGCGATGAACTTAGGCTTTTCAATAGGACCGGCTTTAGGCGGTTTTCTTGCGGCATTCTCTTATCACTGGTTGTTTTATGGAAATGCAATAACCTCTGGTGCGGCGGGACTTGCGTTTTATCTCTTTTTCAGAAAAAGAAGGGGAAGTGCGAGCAAAACAAATACTCCAAAGAAGTCAGATGCTGATGTGTCGGTACGACCCCTTTCCCCCTGGCGTGATGTCAAATTCCTGGTATTTACTATTCTATGTTGCTTCTATAGCATTTGCTTTTTTCAGCTGCTCAACACTCTTCCATTGTTTTACAGGGAAGCTCATCATTTGAGTGAGTGGGATATTGGTCTGATCCTCGCTTATAGCGGGTTAGTGGTATTTTCACTGGAGATGCCCCTTGTTCATATTGCAGCTAAAAGATTGAGTTCCTCTGCTTCTATTATCCTTGGAACCGTATTGTGCGGAGCTTCTTTTTCCATCCTGACGTTTCCGGGACATTTGCCGTTATTGTACTTTTCAATGTTTTTACTTTGCCTCTCAGAAATACTCGCTATGCCTTTTATGGCTACAGTAACGATGCGGAGGGCTTCAGAAGGCAGACAGGGTGCCTATATGGGAATGAATTCGCTTTCTTTTTCTGCTGCACATATCCTTTCTCCATTTCTCGGAACGCGTATAGCCGATCACTTTGGATTTAATGTTCTCTGGATTGCGACAGGAATACTTACAATCATCACTGCTCTCGGCTTTTGGATGATCGTAAAAAAATTATAAGATAGTATGTAAAGAAGCAGGGGACTTATTCCTCTGCTTCTTTCTTTTCCTCCAACTGTTCCTTATCCGGAACCGGTTCCATATTATCGTTATCCGAGGTTACTGTTTCGACATCATTACCCGGATCTTTAGTGGTGTTTTGATTGTTTTCGTTCTTTTCTTCTTTCGGATCAGTCATGTCTATTAGTTTTTTACTTATAAGAAAGGACATACAGGCAAAATTGTTTGGCTGCTATCTGAAATTTCTCCCTTTATAAAAGACCTCCCTGCTATCCGATACCGGAGCAGTTGTTTC
>DALYUO010000137.1:3343-13568 GCA_031981225.1 Pararcticibacter sp. | reverse complement strand
GCAAGTCTTGAAGAGCATGACGAGCCGGAAGATCTTATTCCACGTGCGCCAATTGTGACTGTTATGGGCCACGTTGACCACGGTAAAACATCGTTGCTCGACTTTGTAAGGAAAACGAATGTTATAGCCGGTGAAGCGGGTGGTATTACTCAGCATATAGGCGCTTACGAGGTGAAACTTGAAGATGGTCGTAAGATCACCTTCCTCGATACACCTGGTCACGAGGCCTTTACTGCCATGCGTGCCCGCGGTGCCAAAATAACTGATATCGCTATCATCGTAATTGCGGCTGACGACAGCGTGATGCCTCAAACACGTGAGGCGATAAATCATGCTCAGGCGGCTGGTGTGCCTATTGTTTTTGCCTTTAGTAAGGTGGATAAGCCGGGCGCAAATGCCGACAGGATTCGTGAGCAGTTGTCTGCAATGAATATCTTAGTCGAAGACTGGGGCGGTAAATATCAGAGTCAGGAAATATCCGGTAAAACGGGTATGAATGTTGACTTATTACTTGAGAAAGTACTGCTTGAAGCCGAGTTGCTCGAGCTGAAAGCAAATCCTAATAAAAGAGCTACGGGAACTGTTATTGAAGCCGCCCTCGATAAAGGACGCGGTATCGTAACAACAGTTCTGATCCAGGCCGGAACATTACATGTTGGTGATCCCATCCTTGCAGGCAGCTATAGCGGTCGTGTTAAGGCGCTCACCAATGAGCGGGGACAGAGAGTTGATAAGGCTGGGCCTTCAACGCCGGTACAGGTGCTCGGTATGTCTGGTGCTCCAACAGCAGGTGATAAATTCAATGCTATGGAAAGCGAACCACAAGCTCGCGAAATTGCGAACAAGCGTTTGCAGTTGCAGCGTGAGCAGGGGCTGCGTAGCCAGAAACATATCACTCTTGATGAAATCGGACGTCGTTTGGCAATTGGAAACTTCAGGGAACTGAACATCATTGTTAAAGGTGACGTGGATGGTTCTATCGAAGCGCTTTCAGATTCGTTGTTGAAGCTATCTACTGAACAGATTCAGGTGAATATCATTCACAAATCTGTTGGGCAGATTTCTGAGTCGGACGTATTGCTGGCTTCTGCTTCTGACGCTATCATCATCGGTTTCCAGGTAAGGCCTTCGGGTGGAGCCCGTAAGCTGGCTGAGCAGGAAGCTATTGATATCCGTCTATATTCTATTATCTACGACGCTATCAACGAAGTGAAAGCGGCAATGGAAGGCATGCTTGCCCCTGAGTTTGAAGAGAAGATTGTTGCTAACGTCGAAATTCGTGAGACCTTCAAGATTAGTAAAGTCGGTACTATTGCCGGATGTATGGTTCTGGACGGAAAGATCAACCGTAACAGCAAGGTGCGTATTATCCGCGACGGTGTAGTGGTTTATACCGGCGAGCTCGCTTCACTGAAACGATATAAGGATGATGTAAAAGAGGTTTCAGCAGGATACGAGTGCGGTCTGAATATCAATAACTTTAATAATATTGAGGTTGGTGATATTGTAGAGGCTTACGAGAATGTTGAAGTGAAGAGGAAGTTGTAAAGTGGGTGTACTTTTTTCTTTGACCGCAAAGAAAAAAGCTACCAAAAAAGAAACTCGCGGCTGCTTTCATTGCTTTGGAAGATTGTGCTTTACGAAGTGTAGTGCTACCGCAATGAAAAAGGCCGCAGATTGCGGTTACGGTAAGGTTGTGATGAGATAGATATTTGCAACTTAAGGATTTACAATTTGCTAGGTGTCTTTTCGACCTTTTCGATTGTCAATTATCCATTTTCAATTGTCCCTTGTCAATTGTCAACTGTCCCTTGTCAATTGCCCGAAAGTTCCCGATTTGCTTTCACAAGTGCCGATCCTATTACCTGATGCATATCGTAATAGCGGTATTCTGCTAGTCTTCCGCCAAAGATTACATTCTTCTCTTCTGAAGCGAGCTCCTGATACTTTTTTAAAATTGCACCGTTGCTATCGTTATTCACGGGATAATAGGGCTCTGCTCCTTTTTCGCCTGTTAAGGGATATTCTTTTGTGATTACTGTTTTTGGCTGGGTACCGAATTCGAAGTGTTTATGCTCAATGATCCGGGTATAGGCTGGCTCCGAGTCGGTATAATTTATAACGGCGTTGCCCTGATAGTTTTCTGTATCGACAACTTCTGTTTCAAAGCGCAGACTCCGGTATTCCAGCTCGCCGAACCTGAACCCGTAATACTCGTCTATTTTGCCGGTAAAGACGATTTTTTCGGCCATGCTTTCAAATTCTTCACGTCGGCTGAAGAAATCAGTGTTAAGCTGAACTTCAACGTCTTTCAGCAGTCCCTCGACCACTTTATTATATCCTCCTACCGGGATACCCTGGTACTTGTCGTTGAAGTAGTTGTTATCGTACGTAAAGCGCACCGGCAGACGCTTAATAATGAAGGCGGGAAGTTCTGTAGCTTTCCGGCCCCATTGCTTTTCAGTGTAATGTTTGATAAGCTTTTCGTAGATATCCGGTCCTACGAGCTTTAAGGCCTGTTCTTCGAGGTTTTTAGGTTCGCTAATGTTCAATCCCTTTATCTGTTCTTCTATCTTTTGTTTTGCTTCCTGCGGAGTTTTCGTTCCCCAGAGGCGATAGAAGGTGTTCATGTTGAAAGGAAGGTTGAAAAGCTCTCCTTTATAATTTGCAACTGGCGAATTGGTATAACGGTTGAACTCAGCAAACTGATTCACATAATCCCAGATATGTTTATCGTTTGTATGAAAGATATGAGCGCCATACCAATGGACGTTAATGCCCTCCATTTCTTTACAGAAGACATTGCCGCCTGCGTGATCACGCTTGTCGATTACCAGGCATTTTTTTCCCGCTTTGGTCGCTTCATGCGCAAAAACGGCTCCGAACAATCCGGAGCCGACAACGAGATAGTCGTATTTCTTTGTCATTCAATAGGTGATGTTATTTCCGGTGTATAAACCCTGAGCGCGCGCATATGTTTTATTAGCGGGCTGCATTCTTTTCAATATAAGCGATATCGAATCAATGACGGAACTGATAAGGAGTCGCAGTGAGGGTTGTTATGGCCTGAAGGTCGTGTGTTGGATATGCCTCCGATTCGGTATATTTGGATTTTTGTAATCATGCTTAATTATTGCACGTTATTCAATTCTGCATATCTTTCGAGAGGCCTGGCTATGTATAATTCTTTGGAAAGATGCAGCAATAGCTTTCATCTCTATATTTTTGCCTTTGACGACGATTGCTATAAATGTCTGAAGGAGCTGAGGCTTAAACATGCCACAATTGTTTCTTTAAGCGAATTTGAGGATGAAGAATTATTAAGCGTGAAACCGGGACGTACAGCCGGTGAGTACTGCTGGACCTGCACTTCATCTACTATCTGGTATTGTATTAATACATTTTCACTAGACCATTGTACTTATCTGGACGCCGATCTGTTCTTTTTCAGCGATCCGAAGGTGTTGACGGACGAAATGGGCGAAAGCTCCGTGCTTATTACAGAACACAGATACAGTCCGGAACATGACCAGTCTGCTCTCAGCGGCATCTATTGTGTTCAGTTCATTACCTTTAAGAACACAGAGCAAGGGATGAAAGTATTAGACTGGTGGCGTAAGGCCTGCCTGGAATGGTGTTACAAAAGATTTGAAGATGGAAAATTTGGTGATCAGAAGTACCTGGATGACTGGACAACCAGGTTTGAAGGTGTTCACGTACTGCAGCATCAGGGCGGTGGAGTTGCACCGTGGAATAATCTCCAATACGAGTTCACCAAAAAAGGCAGCCGGATTACTGTTCTTACGAACTCTTCCGGCAAAGAAGCGGACCTGGTTTTTTATCATTTCCACGATTTTAGATATTGCTTGAATAATACGTTGCGCCTTACTGCAGAACAGTACGCGCTAAAAAAAGAAGTTATCAGTTTGATCTACAAGCCATATGCTAAGGGATTGGCAGAAGCTGAGAAACAAATTAGGGCAGTGAATGGTAACTTGACCTTTCATGAGCCGCTTCTAAATCTCGACTGGGTGATGACGAATATCGGTCGAAAAGCGACATTCACACTAACAGGGCATTATAAGAACTACTACAAAAAAAGAAAACTGGAATCGTAAATACGGTATGGCTGAATTAATCAATTTAAAAACGTTTACTGACAAAAGAGGGAATCTTACCGTTATAGAAAAGGTGATCCCCTTTGACATCAGGAGGATCTTCTATATTTACGGAGTAGACGATTCTGTGAGAGGAGGACACAGGCACAAGACGACGGTTCAGGCAGCCATTTGTCTTGTTGGTAAGTGTACTATTCACAACGATAATAATAAAGTACAGCAGGAGTTTATCCTGGATTCGCCTGATAAGTGTTTATTGATAGCGCCTGAGGACTGGCACAAGATGTACGATTTCAGCGAAGACGCCATACTGATGGTGCTGGCTTCCGAGTTTTTTGATCCGGACGATTATATATACGAGCCATACCATGATAGAATATGAAAATCTGAGATTGCTCAATGAGCCATTTTTTGAAGAGTATAAAAAGACTTTTTCGGATACTCTGGAAAGAGGCTGGTTTATACTTGGCAACAATGTGTCGGCTTTTGAAAAGGACTTTGCTTCTTATTGCGGCTCTGGTTATTGTGCAGGACTAGCTTCGGGGCTGGATGCATTAATTCTGGCATTGCGATGCTTTGAATTTCCTGAAGGAAGTGAAGTGATCGTTCCCTCCAATACCTATATTGCTACTATTCTTGCGGTTTATCACAACGGACTGATACCGGTATTGGTTGAACCGGATATCAATACGTACAATATCGATCCGTTAAGGATAGAAGAAAGCATTACGTCTAAAACCCGTGCTATTCTGGTTGTCCATCTCTATGGGAAATCATGTGATATGGACCCGATTATGGACGTTGCGGGGAAATATGCACTGAAAGTGATCGAAGATTGTGCACAGTCGCACGGGGCAAAGTATAAAGGAAAGAAGACTGGTACTTTTGGCGATTTCGGAGCTTTCAGCTTTTACCCTACGAAGAATCTGGGCGCACTGGGTGATGCAGGGGCTGTTACAACAGATAATGAGGCGCTTTACGAGAAGATAAAGGCCCTGCGTAATTATGGCTCCCGGGTAAAGTATCATAACGAGTATATCGGCACTAATTCGCGGCTTGATGAAGTACAGGCCGGATTCCTTTCCATTAAGCTGCATAGATTGGATGAAATCAACGCTTATAAGAGGAGGCTCGCGGAAATGTATCATAGCGGGCTTAAATCTGATTTTATAAAGCCGGTGGTGGATTCCGATTATTTCGATGTGTATCACATTTACAATATCAGGCATCCGGAGCGTGACCGGCTAAGAGAGTACCTGCTACAGAATGGAGTAAAGACTGAAATTCATTACCCGGTGCCTCCTCATCAGCAGAAAGCCCTTGAAGGAAAGTTTAGGAGATCATATCCAATTTCGGAAGAGATACACCGTACCACGTTGAGCTTGCCCGTATCCTATTGCCATAAAGAAGATGAAATAGAAAGAGTAATTGAAACACTGAATGGTTTTTAGCTGTTAATAGGGATTATAAGCCTTTAGGACCTATTATGAGCGAGCAATGAATCTGTTTGGAAAACTAAAGAAAAAGCCTAAAGAAAAATATGGCTGGTTTGGCGATTATGCTACCTGGGAGGAAGCTGCTGCTCATGGAGAGGGGTTTGCAAAGAGCAACATCCTTGAGAAGACGAAGTCCGCACTTTTAAAAGTGAAAAATGGAGAAGCGGTTTATGAAAGAGACTCGGTGCTTTTCGATAAGAAGGAATACCCGTTCCCTCTAATATCGTTTCTGCTTCATAGCGCTTTTGAGAACGGTGCTCCTTTGGATATACTTGATTTTGGAGGGTCTCTTGGGAGTACCTATTTCCAGGTAAAGGAATTTTTAAGTAATCAGGTTTGCTCAAGCTGGAATGTTGTGGAACAAGCCCATTACGTGGAGTGCGGCAAGGAGTATTTTGAAGACGGACTGCTGCGTTTTTTTCATTCAATTGAGGAATGTAACGCAAAGTATAAGATTGATTTGATGATATTGTCGGGTGTAATTCAGTATTTACCCGAGCCGCATACTTTTCTTGAGGAGTTAGTCGGCTTAGGATACAAATATATTATCATTGACCGAACTGCCTTTATCGATAGAGGGAAAGACCGTTTAACCATTCAGAACGTATGGCCCTCCGTATATGAAGCGTCCTATCCTGCATGGTTCTTTAACGAATATGATCTCCTGAAACATTTTAACGAAAGGTATGCAGTCGAAGCTGAGTTCAGCACTTATGTGCAGGGCGAATCCATCATTCAGATTGATGGTGTGCCTGCTGGATATGATAAGGGTTTTTACTTAAAAAAGCAGTAGCAAAGCTTATGCTGGCATCTCGCTTTTTATCGTTTAAACAGCCATCGTTTGATTCTGCGGCTGATACGCTTTTCCTTCTGTTTCTTCTTTTCGATGGAGAACTCAACATCCAATATCGCGAGGTCGGCCATTTTAGAGGGCAATATGACGTGAGGATGCCGCAGGACTTTCTCCAGCTTACCGTGAGGCAGGTTAGCGACCCGGCCATCGAGATCTACTGTGTGCGTTGCATCGTCACGAAAGCCAATGTTTGAAACCAGGTTGTCATTCGGTATAGCGCAAAGTCCATTGTTGAAGAAATTGATAAACTTTAGCTGATAATCCCAGGTGTCTATTTCGTTGGCCTTAAGGCGTTTAAATATATTCGCATATTCCATAGTTACAAGTGGTTCGTTAAATAGGATGTCGAGACTTGTTGTGATATCTCTTTCATCAAACTGAAGCAGATCAGGATCGTATAACTGCCATACCCGTCTCCAGCTTGCCCACCCCCAAACTTCCAGGAGGTTCGAAAAGTAATAGCTCGCATCTCCCCACTTCCTGCCTTGCTGAAAATTACAACCTGCTATCTGGAAAATGCGGGTATCATACCGATATTTCTCCAGGAGTACGTCGCACAATCTGAAAAAGTCTTCAGATGGCAGGCAGTCATCCTCGAGTATGATGCCCTCTTCTTCTTGTTTAAAAAACCAATCGAGCGACTCTGAAACAGCATATTTGCAACCGAGATTCTCTTCGCGAAATAGAGTCTTAACTTCGCAGGGCCAATCGATATTTTCTATTACACTGCGCGCCTGTGCACACAAAGTTTTATCATCAGGCCGGCTGTCTCTCGGACCGTCAGCTGCAATATATAGCCTCGAAGGCTGCGCATTACGTATCTGATCGAAAACGAGTTGAGTGGTATCGGGCCTGTTGAATATAAGGAAAATAACCGGCGAAGACGTATGGTATGCGGACATTTATTATTTCTTTCTAGACTTTAACTGTTTCCACTTGTATCTGAGATATACGGGAAAGCTGCAGTACTTCTTTACAATCCCGGGGAAATCCTCATCAAATAGCGGATCGGGAGTAAATTGAGAAACTCCTCCCTGGGCAAAGTTAGCAATTAGAATCGGATGATACTCCTTCTGAAGCTCAGGATCATTCCAGCATTGAATATTGAGCAGGTGGTCTCCACCCGTAGGATATTTTTCACTGTACTGATATTTTTCGAAAACCCTTTTGGGATAAATAACGCTGTGGTGGCAAATGCAGTCCTTTGTAAGGCGATACGGAGTAAACTCACCTCCAAGGACCATGTCGCCCCACGAGCATTGACCGTAATAGATCGTTCTGGAGTCCTTCAGAAGAACAGCAAGCCGGGAGAATTCGGGACATAGACTGTCATCAGCGCCAAGAAAATAGATCCAGTCGCCTTTTATGTGCTCCAAACCTTTATTCATAGCATTAAAGATGCCGTTGTCAGGTTCGCTTTTCCAGAATGCTATGCTATCGTTGTTCCGTTCAAGGATTTCGAGAGTGTCATCCGTACTCCCGCCATCAATAATAATATGCTCTATCGCAGGATAAGATTGCGACTGAATGCTATCGATGCATTGTTGAAGGTGTCTGCCTGCGTTAAATGTAACCGTGATGATGCTGATCAGAGGAGAATCGTTTTTATCCAGGCCGTTTCGTTTTATCATGAGCAAGCATTTTATCAAGCGAAGATAAAAATGTTTTAAGTACGTTTTGAGGAAAACGGATGAAATTGATTTATAACATCAGCTCAATTCTCTTCTTTAACTCACTGACCGTATCAAGCACAAACTCCGCTGCAGTTGGCAGAAATCGTTCCTGTGATATAAATTCCTTATATAGTTTTTCGTTAGAATGGAGTTCCGCTACCTGCTTCTTTAATGTTTCCAGACTCTCAGAGCCCGAGTAAAAGAGAACAGCGTCTTTGTTAATTACATCAGGTTCAGGATTGTTATTGCTTCCCATATATATTGGTATGCATCCAGAATTAATAGCTTCGAAAAGCTTTTCAGTAACATAACCGTCGCCGTCCGAATTCTCCGGACAGATATTAAATTTATAACGAGTTAGGAACAGGCGTTTGTCATCCCCGCAGAGTTCCTTAAGATCGTTCGTGTTGTTTAAATAAGATCCGCCGCTGTCAACCTTTTCGATTTCGCTCAAGCGATGGTAGATTGCAGGCCTTGCACCGTCACCGTCGTGGCTGCATACCATGCAACAGAACTTCCGGGAAGGAGTGTCGTCATAATTGAAATGCGACATATTGTAAACTGCATTTCTGATCATTTGCGGATTAAAAGCTGATGGTATAAAGTATAGAATCCAAAGAGGAAAACGAAGATAGTTCCTATCCTGTAAATATTCAAACCCCAATACCAGATCAACCTCTTCAAGACAATGATCGCTGTACTCAGAATAATTGTCGATATTTTCGCTTGTGAAGAATAGCTTTACGGGACTTCTGTTGAATTTGATCTTCGAACGTGTACCATAAACAGAGAATACCGCAATCTCTTTCTTTAAAGAGAGCCTGTCTGAAAATTCACTGTGAATGAAATTATAGAACCACACATCTTCAGGTTTTTTGATATTGCAAAAATTAAAGAGTTTTACAGGCGACCCTTTGCATAGCTTCTTGTCCTTGTAGTACTCTCTTAAAAGATGTATGGTTTCTTTTACTTTTCTCATTTGACCTAGTTCCCGGAGTTACTCACAAAGATGATGTTTTCAGACAGATCTTTATTAGCCATCTTTCTGCTATATTAGAAGAGAAATGCGCATTATTACAAAGAATATTATTACTATCCCTTTAACAGTAAGGTATTAGCTATATAAATTGACGCCGACGTTTGCGTGTTGCTCCTTGTTTTTTATACTGACCGAATCTGTATTTTAGAAAGTCTTTCATCGTTAAATGTTTCTTAAGAATCTCGTTGAAATCCTTTTTAAATATTTCATCTGTGCGTTGCTCCGAAAGGCCGCCCTGAGTAAAGTTGGCAACTAAATACGGATAGTAATTTTTATCAAACTCATCATCTGTCCAACACTGGATATTCAGGAAATAGTCAGCTGAGATTTGATATTTCTCTTCATAACGATATTTTTTAAATACTTTCCTGGGATAGAATATACCGTGGTGGCAAATACACTCTGTCGACAGTCTGAGCGGAGTAAATACTCCTCCAAGGATCGTATTACCCCAAAGACAGCTTCCGTAATAGATCGTTTTATCTCCCTGCACGACAGTGGCCATCTCACTAAACCCGTCGTACAGGAAATCGTCTGACCCAAGGAAATGGATCCAATCGCCCTGTGCGCGATCCAGAGCTTTATTCATGGCATGGTAAATACCTTTATCTGGCTCGCTTATCCAATACGCTAGTTCTTTATCGTATTTTTTTAATATTTCTACAGTTCCGTCTTTGCTTCCACCATCAATGATAATATGTTCAATATTAGGGTAAGGTTGAGATAGAACGCTTTTAATACACCGTTCAATATGGCTGCTCGCGTTTAGCGAGACGGTAATGACGCTAATTAAAGGGGGAGAGTTAAATGCAAAATTGTTCGTTCCCATAGTAGTTATTTAATGTGTTATATCTTGTATTTAAAAAATTGCTTAACACGGTTCCTCAGCTTTCTTTTGTTTTTTTCCAGAAGTCTTGCTTCCTCTTTTTCCTGAGCACGTCGTTCTTCAATATTGAAGTCAAGGTTAAGAGTATAAACGTCCGCTTCTTTTTCCGGAAGAAAATAAACCGGGTGAACCAATGCTTTTAATTCGCCAAGCGGGATGT
>DALYUO010000137.1:0-3333 GCA_031981225.1 Pararcticibacter sp. | reverse complement strand
TGTTAGCATTTGGGTTGTCTGGAGAAAGTGTATGAGTTGCATCTTCGCGGAAACCAATATTCGAGATTAAATTAGTGTTTGGAATGATAGTCAAACCATTGTTGAAGAAGTTAATGAAGCCAAGTTGATAATCCCATGTATCAATCTCGCCTTCTTTGACCATTCTAAATATTTCTGTCCAGGTTTCTACTATCAGGGGGTCGTTGAAAATCTTCCCAAGTTGTATCGCTACATCCTTTTGCCCGTATTTCATAAGATTTTTGTCATAATCAATCCACGCTCGTTTCCAGGATGCCCAGCCCCACACATGGGTCATATTCGCGAAATAATAGCTTGCATCTCCTCTGATATTGCCATACTGTAGATTGCTCCCTCCTATATGACGAATCCTTGTATCAAACCTGTATTTTTCTAGCAGTTCATCGCAGAAGAAAAAGAAGTCATTAGCAGGCAGGCAATCATCTTCGAGAATTATACCATCATCCTCCTGGCTGAAAAACCAGTCTAAAGCAGAGCTAACTGCATTTTTACAACCAAGATTGTGGTTTCTGAAGAGGGTTTTCACATCACAATCCCAGTCAACCAGTTTTGAAACTGCTCGCGTTTCGGTGCATAAAGATTCTTCTTCAATGCGATCATTCCTTGGTCCGTCAGCTGCAATATACAGTCTGCCTGGTTTTGCTTCCCTTATCTTTTCAAATACCTTGTAGGTTGTATCCGGCCGGTTAAAGATGAGGAAGAGAATAGGAGACTTGGTGAGATAGGGTGTTCCTGTCATTTGGGTAATAGTTGAATTTGGATATATTAATAGAGGAGGTCGTTATCTATATCAATCCCTCTTTTTTCATTTTTATAGCACCTATATTTATATCGAAGAAAACAAATAATTCCAAGGTGCTTTCGGATCAAATAGGGTTTATCCTCGTAATACTTGAAATCTCTGTTTTGAGCAGAAAAACCTCCTTCCGCATAATCCGAAATTACAATAGGATAATACTGCTTCCTGAATCTGTTATCACCCCAGCATTGCATATTTAATACATGATCTGCTCTGGATCGATACTTCTCGTTATATTGATACTTATCAAATACTGTCCTTGGATAGAAAATGCTCTGATGACAGACATTTTCTTTCGTAAGTTGATAAGAATCAAATTTCTGTCCATTGAAAGAGTTTCTCCATTTGTGATTTCCATAATAGATAGTGTTTTCATCTTTAAGTTTATAAGCCATCTCGCTAAAGCCTGGAAAAAGGATATCATCAGCTCCAATGAATAGAATCCAGTCGCCGGTAGCATACGTCACCGCCTTGTTCATAGCATTATAAACGCCATTATCCAGCTCGCTTTTCCAGAAAGCAATCTTATTTGTGTATCTCTTGAGGATAGCAGGTGTATTATCCTTACTATTCCCATCCAGAATGACATGTTCTATGTTCGGATAGGATTGAGATAAAACTGTATTTATGCATCGTTCTATATATTTTTCAGCATTAAGTGTTACAGTTATGATACTCACTTTAGGTAGATTGCTGTTCTGAGCAAATGACATTATTAAATTAAAAGTATGATTACTGATAATAGTAACGAGTTTTTTATTGATTTCGATACAGTGTTACTTCTATAAGGATAGATGTTTAGAGAGTACTTTCAAATTTCTTGCAGGGCCTTGACAATCGAATTCCATACTCTTTCAATGTTAATTCTTGATATACAGGGATATGGATTGCCGTTGTCTTCATAGAATTTACAGTTCCAACTGCAATTATAACAAGGTATTTCGTCGAAAATACACACGGGCTTGAATGCCATTTTTTCTGAGTAAGGCATGAATCTTCCAAAGTGTCCACCACCGAGGATGCAGATTACGGGCGTTTGGGTGGCTGCCGCTATATGAACGGTATTTGTGTCGTTAGATATTACGAGCCTGGAGGAGGCTACTATTTGAATCAGGTCGGGAAGGCTGCTCTTGCCCGTGGTATCAATAATCCTCGACGTCTCACTTAGATTACCCAGCAAATAGGAGGTTATAGGAATTTCAGCTGGCCCTCCTGCCAGAATGATAGTGTCGGAAGTGTGGAGTAACAGTCGTTTTATTATTTCAAGAAATTTCTCTTTTTCCCAATTCTTTTTTATCCAGCTTGATCCTGCAAAAATAAGAATGCCACTTTTTTCTGACTTTCTAAAGGGGAGAGAGAGGGGGGCCATTTGCCTCTCTTCTTGGTTTGTAACTTCTTGAAAGAAAAAATGATTTCTTTCATATTCATGATGAATATGGAGGGGAAGTTCCAGTAGTCGTGTATACAGCTTATCAGTTTGCTTTTTATACCGTGGGTGATGCTCGTTATCGCTGTTATAAGCAATTGACTCCTTCCCCGAAGCTAGTGCCGCAAGACCATTTCCCATCAATGTTCGTGAGTAGGTAGATTGTAGTACTACTTCGTATTTGCGCTTGAAGAGCATCCAACCAAGTTTAAATACTTCTTGTGGTTTTTCGTACAATGGATCTTCATTAATGAAATAGAAGTTGGAAACAACATCTTTGTCATATTCCAAAGCAATGTCTTTCCAGCTGTTATTTCCTAGAAGCTCAATTTGGTAATCTTTATACTTCTCCGAATCTTTAAGGACTTCGAGGAAATTGCGGAATAGAATATAATCGCCGATAGCGTCAATTTTTACAAGCAATATCCTTTTCTCTGGTGTTCTAAACCTTGCAAGAAAGTGGAAAAGCCGGGAAATTTTGAGCAGAATGAAGCGAACGAGCCTGAATTTCTTCTTGTTTTTAATGTACATAGCGATCTTCTGCTACTTATACGGTAAATCTACCAGGTATGCGACATTATTCACTGAATGTCTGCATTTCTACCAGCCTTCTGTATACTCCGTCATTCGTCATCAGTTCAGAATGTGTTCCTTTCTCAACAATCCGTCCCGACTCCAGTACGAGGATCAGGTCAGCATCCTGGATGGTGCTTAGCCGGTGAGCGATTACAAGGGTAGTCCTGTTTTTCATGAGTCTGTTCAGCGCATCCTGCACAAGTCTTTCTGATTCGGTATCTAGGGCTGACGTTGCTTCATCCAGCAGCATAAGCGGAGGATTCTTTAAGACTGCACGGGCGATGTTAATACGCTGTTTTTGCCCACCCGACAACTTGATCCCTCTGTCGCCAATGTTGGTTTGGTAACCATTATCAGTGTTAATAATAAAGCTGTGAGCATTGGCTATCCTGGCCGCAGCTTCAACTTCTTCCTGTGTAGCATCAGGCTTGCCAAAAGCTATATTGTTAAAAATAGTATCGTTGAAGAGAATAGATTCCTGGTTTACAAAACC
>DALYUO010000136.1:6693-13682 GCA_031981225.1 Pararcticibacter sp. | reverse complement strand
TATATCGATAACCACATTTTCGTCACCATCTGAGGGCTTCTTTGTGTTTTCGCCTATTGTAGGGGCCGGAGCCTTGTTGCAGGCCGCTAGAGCAGCAGCCAGTAACACGCTTGAAATCGTCCGTTTGATACTCATCATATTTATTCGTGAGGCCCCTGTTTTAAATAAGGGCGTATGTTTATCTGTTTAAAAATTCGGGTTCTGAACGATGCTTCCACCCGAGAGCTGAACTTCGGTGTTAGGTATGGGGAACAATAAGTCGCGGTTTTCCTGAAACGTTGATCCCTTGTCACTGCTTTCCCTCTGGTTCGCACGTTCATATTCATCTGTAGATTCCTGCATATTGTACTTTACGAAAGAACCATTCGGCCCCATTATATTGGCAATGGCCCTTTTTTCATTATCATCTTTCCAGCGCCTGATATCATACAGTCTCTGGAATTCGAGTGCAAGCTCCAGTCGCCTCTCTCTACGGATTGCATCGCGTAACGCTGTGCCTGATGAAGTGACTGCTGGCAGGTTAACACTTGCACGGCCGCGCACCCTGTTCAGCGCCTGGCGGGCGTCGGCGTCGCGCCCAAGTGCATTTGTGGCTTCGGCATACATAAGCAATACATCGGCAAAGCGAAGCAAACGATGGTTGAGGTTATTGTGGTTGGCATCATAAGGCTTAGCACGAAGGCTGTGCGGGATATAGAATTTCCTGTTGACGCGAGCCGATTTATGCTGGTCGGGCGCTATCACGTAATCCTGCGCCTCTGCCGCATCGTCTCCCTGAACATCATCCCCGTTTTTTATAATTGTCCATTTCAAACGTTCGGTGTCGCCTGCGTCAATGAAAGCTTTTTCAAGGTTGCTGGTAGGTAAACCCCATGACCAGCCAGCATCGTTTCGGGAGCCGGTAAAAACCGGAAGACGGCCGCCCAGGTTGTAGCTGATTGTAGAGCTATATTGCACTTCAAAAAGAGACTCGATGCTATTGTTATGTGAAATAGACCACACATCACCGAAATTTGGCAGCAAATCATATTCATTAGATTGAATGATCTCACCCAGTATTTGCGCTGCTTCATTGTACTTTTCCTGGTAGAGGTATGCTTTGCCAAGATAACCCATCGCGGTTCCTTTTGTGGCGCGGCCCAGATCGGCTGAAGGATATTCACTTCTCAGGGGCAGACCGGCGATGGCATCTTGCAGGTCTTGCTCGATTTGTTTGTAAGTGTCCTGTATGGAGCTGCGGGTAATTCCCTGAACTTCACTTGGGAGCTTCATTTCCAGAACAATCGGTACACCTCCGAAGTTCTTCACCAGTTCGAAGTAGTTAAACGCCCGAAGGAATTTAGCCTCAGCAATAATGCGTTTGCGAAGGTCTTCATTGGTAATGGGAGCTGCTGATACTTTGCTGATGACGATATTGCACCTAAGGATAGCTTTATAGCGGTACTGCCAGTAATTGCTGATAGGGCCGTCCTGACTTGGATTACCGTAATGAGCCATCCTGATCCAATCGCTTTGTGACTGTGTGGTATTGCCCATCCACAGGTCGTCACTGGCCATCTCAAACCCAACTGAAGGTGCGGCTACCTGCCACCAGTCGTCCCAGAATACTCCCTGATAAGCTCCCGCAAGCTGTTTTAAGCATTCTTCTTCTGTTTGAAAATAGGTATCGATGTTTTCCTGGCCCAGCACCGGCCGTTCCAGAAAGTCGGAGCAACTGCTGAATGAATATAAAAAGGTGCAGCAGATAAATATTTTGATTACGTTTCTCATTTTTGTCTCGATTAAAAATTAACGTTTACACCCAATAAGAATGTACGCGGATTAGGATATCCAAGATTGTCGATTCCTGACTCTAGCACGCCGCCTAAACCAGCACGTTCGGGATCCATCCCCGAGTAGCCGGTGATGGTAAAGAGATTCTGTCCGGATGCGGAGACCCGAACCCCCAATCCTTTGGTTATCTTCTTCGGCAAAGTATATCCCAACTGCAGCAGGTTGCAACGTAAATAGGAACCATCTTCAACAAAGAATGAAGACACCCGTCTGAAGTTAAGGTTCTTATCGTTTACTGATAGCCGTGGATAGAAATTGCTTGTTCCTTCTCCCCGCCAGGCTTTGTCGTATGCATCGGCAAATATATTCTGGCCTTCGGTGCCGGCATAGAAGCCCCCCATAGCGCTGTTATAAATATCGTTCCCGAACGTTCCATAAAAATTAGATACCAGATCGAGGTTCTTATACGACAAGCGCAGATTAAAACCGGCCGTCAGATCAGGAAAGGCGTTTCCTATATAGGTTTTATCTTTCTCATTCAGTGCCCCATCGTGGTTCAGATCTTTAAAACGGATATCTCCCGGTTGTGCATTGGGTTGAAGGATATCTCCGTGTTCACTTGTGTGGCTATTTATTTCGGTTGCGTTCTGAAATATTCCGTCGGCAACGTACCCGTAGAAGCGGCTGATCTCACCCCCTTCTTCATTTTTGATTATATAGTCGTTGAAGAATCCTCCCCTCAAAAGCGGGGTATTGTCAACCAGGCCGATCGCTGTGTTTTTTACATGTGACAGGTTTAAGCCGGCTTCGTAGCTGAAATCGCCGGCGTTGTCTTTCCACCTCATAGAGAACTCCCATCCGCTGGCTTTCATGCGGCCGATATTCGTCCACATTTCGCCAGCCCACATCGGATATCCCAGGATCGAAAGGTTTTGGCGTTTCATCAGCATGCCTTCTGACTTTTTAGTAAAAACGTCGGCAGTGATATTCAGCCTGCTTCGCAGAAGACTGGCGTCAATTCCCAGGTTGTAGTCTTCTACGGTTTCCCATTGAAGCTGAGTGTTGCCCACCTGGCTGATAGCCGTACCAATATAACGTCCAGCATCAGCTCCAAACACATAATCAGCATCATCGATCAGGTTCAGGAAGGCACTAGGGTCTATATTTTGGTTGCCCACGCGTCCCCAACCGGCTCGTATTTTAAGATCGGAAAAAATGTCCTGCTCCTTTAAAAAGGCCTCTTCTGAGGCGCGCCATGCTAAGGATACAGCCGGAAATTTGGCATATTTATTCCCTTGAGGAAACTTTGATGAGCCGTCGACCCTGTATGAACCAGTCAGGTAATAACGGTTGTCGTAGTTGTACATAACACGACCGAGATATGATATCAAGGAGTTATATAGATCGGTGCCTGATGCCTGAGGATTTATGGTGCCGGCATTCACATATTGCAAGTTGGGGTGGTTGCTGGGAACGCCATCGCGTGAACCCGACAAGGTATATTCGGCAAACTTGTCCATTGTAAAACCTGCCATGACATTGATATTGTGTTTGTCAGCAAAGGTCCTGTTGTAGTTCAAAGTATTCGTCCAGTTCCAATCGACCCAGTGATTAGAGCCCCTCTGAATACTTGCCAGGTCATTTTTTTCCAGGTTGTCAATGTAAAACAGAGGTGAGAACACGTCGTTCATCCTGAATCGTGCATTGATGCTGTATTGGGTACGCGCCACCAGTCCTTTTATGGGCTCAATACTTATGAACGGAATCATCATCAAACCATATTCGTTGCTGCGGCGGTTTTCGCGGGCTAAACTTGCCATAGGGTTCCAAACCTGGTTGTTGTATGAACGGGCATAATTGTTTAGTGGATTAGATACCCAATCTTCCTGTGGCCTGAAAACGGGGGTCGTTGGATCTATACGCATCACCGAACTAAAAAGATCGGGGGTGTCGTTCCACGTTTCATACTTAGGTGCAAAGTTTAGTCCAACTTTTACAGCTTTGTTAAATGTATACTCGGTATTGAACCGGCCAGTAATCCGCTTCCACTGTCCCACATCGAATTGCGAAGTCTGGTCGAAATACCCGAGGCTTCCACTGTATATGATTTTGTCGGTTCCGCCCTGGAAACCGAGGTTGTATGTTTGGGTATGACCAAAGTCGTTAACGGTTTGGTCCCACCAGTCGGTGCTGGTAGTGCTGCCGGACGGCGTATTCCACATGGGTACACTATTGTCATTTGTGTACCGCTCCTTAAATACCTTTTCGTATACCGGGGCGTCGGCAAGTTCGGGTTTCGTTATAGTTTGCAGTCCGAAAGAAGAGCTAAACTGAAAGCGCGTTTTTCCGCTTATGCCTTTTTTGGTGGTGACCATGATAACACCGTTTGATGCCCGGGTTCCATAAATCGCCGATGCAGAAGCATCTTTCAATACTTCGATGCTTTCGATGTCGTTCTGGTTAAGAAAATTGATATTGCTTCCAACGGGAGTGCCGTCCACTACGTACAGCGGATCAGTTCCGTTGATAGTAGTCACCCCGCGTATAATAACCCGCGGTGTGGCCCCGGGGCCTCCGGCGCCTGTGATCTGGACCCCATTGGCTTTGCCCTGAAGTGAGAACATGGCATTGCCAGCAGTGGTCGTCTTCAGATCTTCTCCTTTTACTGTGCTGATAGAGCTGGTAAGGTCGCTCTTTTTTACAACACCGTAACCGATCACTACTACCTCGTCCAGCGCCTTGGTGTCTTCCTGCAGGACTATATTTATCGTACGGCTTTCATTTACCGTCACCTCTTTGCTGGTATAACCGGTATATGTGAATACGACCACGCTGTTTTTGCTGACGTTCAATTTATATTGTCCATCAATGTTTGTTGCGGTTCCGTTTTTGGTGCCTTTCTCTTTAACCGTCACACCTATCAGTGTTTCATTGTTTTTTGCTGCGGTCACTTTACCTGTTATCGCAACCTTGTCCTGAGCCAGCAGACAGAAGGGCAACGCCAGCAACAGCAACGCCAGATATCTTTTTATCATTTTCGTTAGTTTAAGAATTAGTTAATCGGATAAAATTGAGAGCGCTTCAAATGGGTATCGAATTTGAAGATATATTTCCCCGCTGTAGTTACCTTCCAGTCTCCCGGATTATTTCCACCGTTAGCGACATTTATTTCAGGATCATTACCGCGGTCCCAGCGCCAGAATGGTTCGGGCCACCAACCCCATGAGTGCTGAGATTGGATGATGAAGCCAATCGTAGCACCGGCTTCGAGGGTCATTTCAACGGAGAAAAGGTATTTGTTTTCTGCATTTTGTTTGAGCAGCAGTGGTGATGATGTGCTCCAGTTGCCTGCATTAGGAATACCACTTCCTACCAATCCTATCTGAAGTGGGATAGAACCTTCTGCCGGACGGCTTGAATCGAGTAACACGGGACTTCCTATGGCCAGCGGAATGTCTGAAGGCACATAGGGCGTTACTGAATATACTCCTGTTTTTACGTTGAACGTTATTTCATAATATCCTTTTGCCGGCAGTATTATCGGCTTGGAAACCTCAGGATCGTCTGTCAGTAAACTATTGTTCACCGGGTCAACGCCAAAGCTTATGGGACTAAAATCTGTTTTTTGAGGTATGAAACGTATGGCAGTACCTGCAGCAGCAGAATAATACCGCGCCTTATAGGTGTATTGGCTTGTATGTTCGATGAGCATCGGAACGCCGAAGATATCGCTGTTTAGTAAAGCCGCGTTGGCCACGTCGGCCAGGTACATCTTCGGAAAGTCAGGCATTTCAGATACCGTTATTACACTGGTCTTCGAAGTTTCCAATCCAAACTTATCCACAGCAAGCAGGGAGAGTGTGTAGGTGGCCAGCGACGATGGTAAAGTAATGGGTTCGTTGAATTCGAGCGTTTTACCCCCGTTAGTGAAGGTTGTTACATCCTTTGAATAGTTTATTTCCGGGATACGGATGGATACGCGCCCGAGCGCTTTATCATCATCTGCAATGAACTTCACATTTAAACGGGTGATGCTTTTCAATAGTACCGTGATAGCTGCATCGGGCGCAATACGGAAAATCGGATTGGTAAAGTCGCCATCCATCGTAACTAACACTGTTGATGTCGTAGAGCGACCGCCTAAGTCGAGTACCGTAATTTCAATGGGAAAGCTATCACCCGTGAGGTCGGCCCTGGTTTTGAATTTGTAACTAAGGTCGTAAGCGTAGACGGTGCTATCCAAGGTTAAGTCAATGGTTTTGTCCAGACTGAATGCTTCGTTCTTTAAATTGACCGAGCTTATACCATCTTTGTCTTCTATCCTGGCGCGGATAACAAATTCACGCCCTGGTTCGGTCGCTATATGGTCGGATGCAGGTGCAATCGTGGGCGGTAATCCGTCAACATCCACGAAGTCATCTTTCTTACATCCACCTAGCAGGCACAGGGCAACCGATAGTAGGGTAAAGTACCTTTTCATATAATTTAGTTTTGGTTTATAAATTTTAACAAATCTAGATACATCCTTTCCCCCGAGGCGTACATGAATCCGTCAATTGTAGATAGGGAATCGGTCATTCTACTGCTAAAGGGCTAGTTGAAGGGCTTCCTTGATTGACAATTGTTATCTTTGGATTGACCGTTATATATTATATGCCTTTAAAGTTACTTGGTCTGCTGTTGTTTGTTTCTTGTTCCCTTTTGGGTCAGGCCAGACGTTATGATATAAAGAAGCTCGGTATCGAACAGGGGATATCGAGCAACTATGTGGTGAGTGTAACTCAGGACAGAAAAGGGTTTATATGGTTTGCGACAGAGTCGGGGCTGAACAGGTTTGATGGAAATAAGTTCCGGGTTTATAAGAAGAACCAGGAAGTTTCGACTATCAGTGGGAACGAGCTCAATAAAGTGTATGCCGATAAATATGAAGATGCAGTTTGGATAGCCACCCAGCGGGAGGGGTTGAACAGATTTGACTGTAATACCGAAAAGATAACACATTACAAGCACAAAGCAGCGGACCCATCTGGAATTATTACTAATGATATTACAGATATTGCTAACGCCAGGAATGGTAATCTGTGGTTATCGACCTATTACAGAGGGGTTGAGTACCTCGATAAAAAAAGCGGTAAATTTAAACATTACAATCGCGCAACGATTCCCGGAATGGTCAGCGATAACGTATGGTCTGTAAATGAAGACAACAAGGGCTT
>DALYUO010000136.1:0-6683 GCA_031981225.1 Pararcticibacter sp. | reverse complement strand
ATATGGGCCACGTAAATGCCGGGTTAAGCGTTTTTTCTCTTAAAGACAAGAAAATAAGAAATTTCAGGCATCTGGCAAATGATGATGAAAGCCTGCCCGGGGATGATGTGAGAACTATATATGTTGATAGAAACGACAATGTATGGGTAGGTACTAATAATGGTCTGGCTCTGTTCAATAGCGAAAGAGGGTCGTTTGTTGTTTTCAGACACAATCAGGCGAATAACTCATCACTCACCGCCAACTACGTTTACACCATAAATCAGCTTAATGACGGAAGGCTCTGGATCGGGACCGAAAAGGGAGGGGTGAGTATTTTAGATATTAAGCAAAATATGTTCCTCGCTCCACAGCATATTTTATTGGAAAATATTAGATATAGCGACGACGAAAATGGGTTGTCTAATCCAACTATCCGGAGCATTTTTCAGGATTCATTCCAAAATATATGGCTGGGAACTTATGGCGGCGGTGTTAATTTTATAGGACATCGACCTCCTTTGTTCCGGACATGGGGATATGCACCTATTCAAAGCAGGAATGATGTGTTAAATAATCCCGTAGCCTGGGGGATGAGCAGCGACAGCGAAGACCGGATTTGGGTTGGGACGGATGGCGGAGGCATCAATGTTTTTGAAAACGGGAAAAGGACGATGATTGTCAATAAGCAAACCGGTAAGGTAGCCGACGATGCGATATTGACCGCTATGCGGGACAGAGAAAATAATCTCTGGTTTGGTACATTCAAAGGAGGTGTCACAGTTCTTAATCCACAGAACCAGAGGGTGTTGTTTTTCGGGGCGGAGAGCAGGGACGCCGATATCCGATGTTTTTATGAAGATAGTGCGGATAATATCTGGATCGGGAGCAGCAATGGATTGTATTGCTATAACCCGGTTACGAAGCAGCGAAGACTCTACTCTTCCAATAATTCCAAACTGCCTGGCAATTTGGTAAGGGCTGTTTCAAAAGACGATCAGGGTCGCATTTGGGTAGGATTTTTTGGACAGGGACTGGCGGTGCTGGATAAAGATCTCAGGACGGTGAAAATTTATGATACCTATTCAGGCTTTCCTTCAAATACTGTAAACTATATTTACAAGGATAGAAAAGGACAGATGTGGGTGGCTACGGGCGAAGGGTTGGTTTGCTTTGATAAACGAGGGCGATATGCCGTTTTTAATGAGAAAGATGGACTCAGTAACAGCCACATCAGAGCCCTAACTGAAGACCTGTTTGGAAATATTTGGATGAGCAGTATTGGTGGAATTAGTCGTTTCGTACCAGGTCAGAAAAAATTCTTTAACTACGACTATCATCATGGTGTTCCTCTTGGAGATTTTATGAGTGGTTCAGTTACCACGGATTCAAAAGGAAGAATATTTTTCGGGTCACAAAATGGTGTATGTTTTTTCGATCCCGGGTCAATACCCACACATATCGGATTACCTGCTGCTATCATTACAGGGTTCAGGGTTTATCCTAGTCAGTTAAATTCGTCTGGTCTGGAAACTGACATCCCTGTAGCCCCCGGTATCGAACTAAATTACCGGCAGAACACCTTTAGTGTCTCATTTAATGTGCTTGACTATTCCTTGAATCAATTAACGGAGTATGCTTATATGCTCAAAGGTTTGGCGGACTCGTGGTATCAGGTACAGGGCGATAATTCTATAACTTTCAGAAATATACCGCCAGGCACTTATGAGTTGCTGATCAAGCCAAGGATAAGAAATCAGAAATGGTCTGGCCAGCTGACTTCATTGAAAATTGTTATTGATCCCCCTTTCTGGCTTACATGGTGGGCAAAAGCGATTTATTTGCTTATTGCCTGCGTAACAGCCTGGTTTATTTTACGGTTTTATAAACGCAAACTAAACCTTGAGAACTCCCTTGTGCTGGAAAAGATAAACCATCGGCAGGAACAGGAATTGCACGACGAAAGAATTCGTTTTTTTACTAATATCACTCATGAATTGCGCACTCCGTTAACGTTGATACTTGGACCTCTTGAAGACCTGAAGAACGAAAGGGGCCTTTCAGAAAGCCATTCGTCTAAGATTTCTATGATCCATAAAAGTGCTGCACGTCTTTTAATTCTGATCAATCAATTGCTGGAGTTTCAAAAAACCGAAAGTCAAAGTAAAAAGCTGGCAGTGTACCGGGGGAATATAGAGCAGTTGGTGCGTGAAACAGGATTGAAGTATAAGGAACTAAACACCCGTAAGAACATACATTTCGAGATTATCATCGAAAACAAAAATGCCGTATTATATTTCGATCCGGATATTATCACCACTATTTTAGAGAACTTGCTTTCGAATGCTTTTAAGTACACGCAGACAGGGAGCATTCTGCTCGCTCTTAGAGATGTTAGTGATAAGGGCGTCGATTATACGGAAATTGAAGTCCGCGATACGGGAAGTGGTATTCCGGCCAATGCTATATCCAAAGTGTTTGAAAGATATTATCAGGTTGGGAAAGATAAGCATGTGTCTGGTACGGGTATCGGACTGGCGCTGGTTCAAAACCTTGTTTCGATACACGAAGGCGAGATATTAGTAGACAGCAAGCTGGGTGAAGGGTCATCTTTCCGGTTTAGACTCAAGACTGGCAATACCTATCCGAATGCGATGCATCTTGATGCTGTTCTTCCGGAAGAGACGCTCATAATTGAAAAAGGTAAACAGTCGAATGGAAAACCCATAGTGCTGGTGGTCGAAGACAACCACGACATCAGGGATTATATTTTTCAGTCCTTGTCAGAACAGTACCTTGTTTATACAGCCGCCGATGGTAAAGAAGGTATTGATAAAGCCTTTGCTCATATCCCTGATATTATTGTCAGTGACATTATGATGCCTGAAATAGACGGTTTTGGTCTGGGTAAAGTGCTGAAAGATGATGTGAGGACAAGTCACATTCCGATTATTTTTCTAACTGTTAAAGACGCTATTCAGGATAGGAAAGAAAGCTACAGCATTGGTGTCGACTCATATCTGACCAAGCCGTTCAGCGCAGATCTGCTAAAAAGTCGCATCATTAATCTGCTCGACGCCAGAAGGAAGCTGGCAGAGTTGATCAGTAAAAATACAGGCAATAAGAATGTCGCCATCTCGGAATCGTTGAATAAAATAGATAATGAGTTTATTAAGAAAATAACTACCATTATAGAAGAGAATATTGATTCGGATAAGATAGACGTGGTTTTTATTGCCGATAAGATGATGATGAGCCATTCGACATTATACCGCAAAGTGAAGGCACTTACTGGCATATCGGTTAATGAGTTTACTAGAAAAGTGCGGGTCCGTCATGCTGAAAGGTTATTGCTTACCGGCAGGTACACCATTTCTGAAATATCTTATATGGTTGGAATAAACAGCGTTACCTATTTCAGGCAGTGCTTTAAAGATGAGTTTGGAATGGCACCATCAGAGTACGTGAAGAAACTCACCAATAACGAATCTCCATCATCCTAAGGTGGCACAAGCGAATTCTTGTGCCTGATTATATGTGTGGATTCGGATTTATTTAAACCCAAATATCAACGGAAACAGGAACGTTACTATAATCGTCCATAAGCAGTATACCGGCAGGTAGAAGGAAATGACGTTTCCCACTATGGTTTTGTCGGCCTTCCTGAAAAGTACCCTGAAGAGTTGCGCTGTTACCAGGAGCAGGTTGATTAGTATTAAGGCGTTGCCGCCAAGGACCGCAGCTCTGTTGGGTGTAATTCCCCATTCGGAGATCCGGAATAAAATGGCTGATAAAGCAATTCCATTTAACACTACAGTTACTACGGATAGCAGAAAGAGGATCCACATTTCCGTCTGGCTTTTAGTTGTTCTAGATCCTCCGGCAACAGAGAAGAAAATGATTGCCATAACACCAACCAAAAGCACATTGAAGATTAGCAGGAACTCGCGGTCGTTATAAGGATCTTTGCCGGAGTAAACTATCGCTGAAAGATAAATTACCAGCATCACCAACACCAGAGGACTGAATATTTTAGCTATTACCGGAGATACTTTGCCTACCAATTGCGGATTAGTTTGTGTAAGGTAGGTTCCTACAATTGGTGCAGCGGCAAGTCCAAAAACTCCGACATAGTCAAAATAAAACTTCTCGATCTTAAAGCCAATGAGAGAGAAAAGTCCTACGGTTATACCGCTCATGATGGCGCCTGCTATCAAAATCAGGGTAGTCATCACAACGAGATCGCCGTTATATTTTAAAAAACCAAGCCTCTTTTCTTCATTGTTTTTCTTGCTGCCAACAAAAGCAAACCCTAATAGCGACCATAAGAACAGGGCTAAATGAATGCATGATAAAATGAGAGTGTCGCTTTTTTTAACATGAGGAAGCGAATTAATAAAAATTACACATGCAAGGATAGCCCCGGTAATGAAGGCGATCTTACCGGTGGATATTTTATTCTTCCAGGCGAAGTAGCCTGTTAGTATTGGGAAGATGATAAAACCAATGTTCCGTTGGTAGAAAATATCTTCCTCCATTGACAAAAGAACAGGCAGCTTTGCAATAAGGCCGGCAAGGAGGGAAGCAATGATCACAAATAATAAATCTTTGCTGGTGCCCCAGTTAATTTCGTTGCTCTCGTAATTAAGCCGTTCATGCCAGAAATCAGCCATTGCATTCTCTTTAAGCTGCGGGTAAAGCGCGTTAAACTCACGCTTGAAAAGAGTTTTGTCAGCCCGGTACATCTTTTCAAGGTCTGCGGGGGCGTTCAGATGAGCGATTATTTCGTCTGATAAATTGCGTTGCTGTGTCATAATACTAAAACGTTAAAAGCTTGTTTGGTTTATTTGTAAAGTACTCTGTCATGCAAAGTGTTGGTATAAAAAAAAGGACTGTCTTCCTGTTAGTTAAATAGAGGCTTTCGTTGTTTGACATATAAAAGTACTTTGATATGCAAAGTTATTATTTAATTTCATTTAAACAAATGAGGATTCACGTTTTTTAAACAGGATGGATGACATAAAGGGTAGCTTTGACTAAGTAAACAGCCAGAAGTGCCGTCATGGCTGATCTTCTGGTCGTCCGATATTCAGCAATGCAGATTCCAGGCTATTTAAAGTACCGCCCATTTCCATTTGACTCCAAGGGTAAGCCATCTTCCTGGCATGGGAGAAGCTCCGGCTTCTATATATTCTTTATTGGTAATATTATTGGCGTCAAAATACACTGTAACTGCTCCGGGAGTTACGGAAAACCTGTTGTCGATGAGGAAGTAGCCTGAAGATGCCGAGTTAATTCTTTCTGCATAACGCAACCCAATACAAATGTTAAGGAGATTACGATAGTTTACAATGATGTTATTTGTTATCTGATGGCGCAGGCTGTTTATCGCATAGTTGGAGATCGCATTTCCAGCATCCTTCGTGGATACCTTTGGAGATAGCCAGGTGTAAGAAGTTCGGGTGATTAGTCCCCATCGGTTGGATTCTGTTACCTCAGCCAGGCGGTAGTCAGCGCTCATTGAAACGCCGCGGGTGTTTAACTGCGATGAATTCATTGGTTCCCAGGGCGCGTCCATGCGGTATTTAATCCAGTCGATAAAGGAGCTGGTATGCCTGTAGAATCCGCTTACAGATGCATAGAGCCGACCGGAGGCCCATTTTAGCCCTGCTTCTGACGACAGCGAGCGCTCGGGCCGGAGCTGATCATTTCCGATGTTGGTGGGTCCTGTATAATAAAGATCGGTAAAGGTAGGCAGACGTTGTCCGGTTCCTACATTGGCAAATACCCTGAGTTGGTCAATAACCTGCCAGCCGGCATCTATGCCAGGAAATATCTCCCATCCGTAATCGGAGTTGTAGTTGACGTAAGCGCCGGCATTAATAAGAAGCGACGGAATGCCGGTGAAGCTATATTCGGCAGACAACCCCACATTAGTACGATTGTGTTTGCCCAGGTTGTTGCTGTTAATCCGTTCGGTACGCAATTCAAAACCTGCTCCAATTACGCCATATCTGGTAAGGAGGGTGTTATTCAGCTCTGCGTCGATCACTCCCGTTTTATGAATATTGTGAAAGGCATCGGGTTTCTGCCGTATAAAAATATAATCATCTTTATTGGCCCGATAACTTAACCTGGGTTTCATCACCCAATTATCTGATAGCTGAAGCGTTCCTCCGACGCTTCCGATAAATGTTCGTACCGCCTCTTTCGACTCATTGTCTCTTGGCGGTGCATAGAACATACTTGCGCCAAAATCATTATTGATGAAGCCAGACATAAAGTCAATTGAATTTCTCTCAGAAAGCTTAAGAGAACTTTGATAATATGCTTTAGTATTATTGAAAGAGGTATTATAACGATATCCAGAGCTGGTTTCGTTAGCCAAAGCCAGAGTATGCCTTGCTCTCTTACCGACTAGGCTTCCCCCTATTTGCACACCACTTCCCCCAAAAGGGTTCTGATTGGATGTATCCCTTTTGAAGTTGCTTCCGGTATATGCATTTGCGTTAAGGGCGGTGTGATCGGGGCGTCTGGTGACGATATTGATGGCTCCGTTCAGCGCATTTACTCCATAAACTCTTGCCGCTGCACCTTTTAGTATTTCTATACGCTCGATTTCCTCAAGCGGGACCGGCAGGTTCATTGTAAGGTGACCAGTTTGGGGGTCGTTCATTTTTACCCCGTTTACCAGCACCAGGGTC
>DALYUO010000135.1:13379-13716 GCA_031981225.1 Pararcticibacter sp. | reverse complement strand
CGCATTCCGTTCATTTAGTTCTTTGACGGCGATGGTATTACCATCACGTGATAAAGCTACAGAGCACGAAGTAGTAGCTGTTTCTATTTGCAGGATAAGTGCCATTAGGGCAAAGATGCGAATAAGATGACTTGAATAAAAGTTTTATGTTTACGGCACGGGGTCGTGTCCATGGCCTCCCCAGGGATGACACCTCGAAAGCCGCTTCAATGTTAGCCAGCCACCCTTAAAAGGACCGTATTTCTTAATAGCTTCCGCTCCATACTGCGAACACGTTGGAGTAAACCGGCAGGCTGCCCCTAAAAGCGGCGAAAGGAGATACTGGTACAGGCGGATC
>DALYUO010000135.1:9300-13369 GCA_031981225.1 Pararcticibacter sp. | reverse complement strand
AAGATCCACCCGATTACCCATTTAATTGCCCTGAGAACCGGCTTCAGCATAAACCTTAACTAATTGTTTAAAAACGAGAAGGAGTTTCTTTTCAATCACCTTGTATTCAACAATTTCCTTTCCAATATATTGTAAAGAAAAAAGTAGCGTCAGGTTGTGTTCCCGGAGAAATGAGTATAAATATTCTTCCTTGTGGAGCCGGTAAGACTCGCGGATCCGCCGTTTTATGAGATTTCGTTCATTTGCATGTTTAAACCTCCGCTTGGGAACGATAATAACAACCTGCGAAGGAAATACCATATCACCGGATTCGGGAATATGAACTACTCTGAAAGGATATACAAGAAAAGAAGAACCGTTACTAAAAAGCTTATTCAGAAGCTTTTTACTGCATAACCGTTCTTCTTTTTTAAATGTGTACACTTTTGATTGCCTTTTAGCCTGATTGTGCAGAGTGATCTCCAGACCGTTTGGGCTGCAATCAAAAATTATGCTTTATGACGACGCTCGTCAGATACTGATAATCTTCTTCTGCCTTTAGCTCTTCTGGAAGCTAGTACCCTTCTACCATTTGCGGTGCTCATACGCTCTCTGAACCCGTGCTTATTTCTTCTTTTTCTCTGAGAAGGCTGGAATGTTCTTTTCATGATTATAAAAATGTAGCTCTTAAAAACAAGAGCGCAAATATAGGTAGATTTTTTTCAAAGTCAAATTAATTATCCGAATAAAACTACCATCATGGAAGCTTGTACTTAACTTAAATCCTAAACCTGCAACTCACAACATGCAACTCGCATCTCACACCATTGTAATTGCTGTGTAAGAGTAAGGATCACTCTCCTGTCAAACGAACAATTTTCTTTATTTTTGTCCGGTTTAGTTATGAAAGCTAAAGTAGAGGGGCTCGTATATTAACTCATGGAACAGTTAACAGAATTCGGCAAAGTGTTTATTTTTCTCATAGCGGGAATACTGCTGGTATCACTTACGCTTTTGCTCTCCCGTGTACTCGCACCCCGAAAACCGAATCCCATTAAACTAAGCTCTTATGAGTGTGGTGAAGAGCCAACAGGAAATTCATGGGTGCAATTTAATCCACGGTTTTATGTAATTGCTCTCGTGTTCCTGCTCTTTGATGTTGAAATGATATTTATCTTTCCCTGGGCGACAGTTTTTGGCCAGAAGACCTTGCTTGCAGCCAGTCCGGTATGGGGGTGGCTAACACTTGTTGAGATGTTTATTTTTGTCGGGATCTTGCTTCTGGGCCTCGTGTATGTATGGCGTCGTGGTGATCTCGATTGGATAAAACCCGAACCAAGGTTACCCCATGTTAATACTGCTATACCGAAATCAGCGTACGACCGCATTAACGACGACACTTATAAAACCAGGACATTTACAGCAGAACTTCGGAAAGAGGAACATGCGACAGAGAAAGCGCCGGGGACTGTAGCACAAAAGCCGGCCTTTAAACCTGCATTTAAAAGGATACAAAAATGAGTTTGGAAAGATTGCCGGAAGACGGAGGATTTATAGTTACAAAACTCGACGACCTGTTAAACTGGGCCCGGTTATCTTCACTATGGCCCGTGAGCTTTGGTATCGCCTGCTGTGCCATCGAAATGATGGGAGCTTATTCATCAAATTTTGATCTGGATCGTTTAGGCGTATTCCCGCGCCCTACTCCGCGTCAAAGTGATGTTATCATTATCGCCGGCACCGTCACCTTTAAAATGGCCGACCGGATCAGACGCCTTTATGAGCAAATGCCCGAACCACGGTATGTGATATCGATGGGTTCCTGCTCTAACTGCGGAGGGCCATACTGGCAACATGGTTACCATGTTGTTAAAGGTGTCGATAGGATCATTCCCGTTGATATTTACGTTCAGGGCTGTCCGCCCCGTCCCGAAGCCTTGATAGGAGGCATCCTCGAATTACAAAATAAGATCCGTGAAGAGAGTTTGCTGAGTAGTAAATAGTATTGAGATGTGAGTATTGAGACATACTTACTAAGATATCGCAATATTATATATCCGGAGTTGACACTCATATCTCAAGACTTATATCTCAAATCTCAAATTAGCATTTCTCACAGATTTCAATTAAACTTGCATCAATGAAAGCATTTTATGGCGACTTGAGGGTAGGAGTTCTTGGCGGAGGTCAGCTCGGGCGGATGCTCATACAAGAAGCAATTAACTACAATGTTAGCATCAGTGTATTAGACCCGGATCCTGAGGCTCCGTGTAAAAACCTATGCGACAAGTTCGTTACTGGTTCTCTTACCGACTATGAAGCAGTTTATAATTTTGGTAAAAAAACCGACTTACTCACCATTGAAATAGAGAAGGTAAATGTAGAGGCGCTTCAGAAGCTTGAAGAAGAAGGCGTGCTGGTGTATCCGCAACCGCGTATCATTCGCCTGATCCAGGACAAGGGCCTCCAAAAAGAATTTTTCAAACAGCATGGTATACCAACGGCTCCGTTTCAGCTTATAGGGTCCAGAGATATACTAAAAGGAGCTTCTTTAAGCTATCCGTTTGTACAGAAACTACGAAGGGATGGCTATGATGGTCGTGGCGTATACAAAGTACGTTCGGCAGCTGATATTCCACAGGCGTTTGATGCGCCGAGCATTATAGAAGAATGGGTAGATTTCGAGAAAGAAATAGCGGTAATCGTAGCGCGAAACGAAAATGGCGATATAAAAGCCTTTCCCTGTGTCGAAATGGAATTTAATCCGGATGCCAATCTTGTCGAATTCCTGATTTCTCCCTCCACTCTCCCGTTGGAAACACAAAAAAGAGCTGAGTTTTTAGCGATAGAAATTGCAAACTCCTTAAAGATCACCGGATTGCTTGCAGTTGAGATGTTCCTTACAAAGGATAATCGCGTACTGGTAAATGAACTGGCACCGCGGCCTCATAACAGCGGACATCATACCATCGAAGGTAATTATGTTTCACAGTTTGAACAGCATCTCCGGGCGATATTTAATCTTCCATTAGGAGATATCCGGCCGATAACGAACGCTGTAATGATCAACCTTCTCGGAGAAAAAGGATACGAAGGTCCCGCCTTATACGAAGGTCTTGAAGAAGCGATGAAGCTTGATGGGGTATATGTGCATCTCTACGGCAAAAAGTTCACAAAGCCTTTCCGGAAAATGGGGCATGTAACCATCATTGATGATGTAAGGGAAAAGGCCATTGAAAAAGCCCGCCTTGTGCAGGAGATAGTAAAGGTGAAAGCCTAGAGAGCAGAAAGGTGAAAACAAAAAGTATTGTAAAACAATAAACATCAAGATGCTAGTATTCCTGATACTTGATACTAGCATCTTGATACAAAATAATAAAATGAAAGTAGGCATTATAATGGGCAGCAAGTCTGATCTGCCAGTCATGCAGGATGCAGCGGATATTCTTAAAGAATTGGGTGTGGGATACGAAATCACAGTTGTTTCAGCACATCGTACTCCCGAGCGAATGTTTAATTATGCAAAGACGGCAGAAGACAGGGGACTTAAAGTCATTATCGCCGGCGCAGGTGGAGCAGCGCACTTACCCGGCATGATAGCGTCATTAACTCATCTGCCGGTAATAGGCGTTCCTGTAAAGTCGTCTAACTCCATTGACGGCTGGGATTCTATACTTTCAATCCTTCAGATGCCCAATGGCATTCCTGTTGCTACAGTAGCCCTAAATGCATCAAAAAATGCCGGTTTGCTTGCAGCACAGATCCTCGGAACCTCCGATGAGGCTTTAAGCAGCCGCCTCAAAGCATTTAAAGAAGATCTCAAAAAGAAAATCGAAGATACTGCCAGAGAAATGGAAAGCGGGACAATCTAGTACCAAGACCTAAGTATCTAGTATCAAGATAAGCGCTTTAAATTATAAGCGGCTGGCTGACGATCCAATCTTTGTGCCTCCGCTGTTATACCACTTGTGTCTTGATACTTGATACTTGATACTTGATACTAGATACTTGATACTGAAACTCAATTCCACATCGGATTTTCAGGAAAATTGACGATATGGGCGTATTTAGGACCTAAGCCTATTACAAT
>DALYUO010000135.1:0-9290 GCA_031981225.1 Pararcticibacter sp. | reverse complement strand
CTGTAAATATAAAGTCAGGATTATACTGGTTGGTAACCAGCCACGAATTTTGTTCCAGCTCTGCGTCGAGTTGTCCGATATCCCAGCCCGAATAGCCCACAAAAAACCTGATCTCACTTTCGTCAACCTGCTTATTGTTTATCAGTAATTTTAAAGTTTCGAAATTTCCGCCCCAGTAAATCCCTTTTCCAATCTCATTGCCGCTGTTCATCCTGTCGTAGCAACGATGAAGAAAATGCAATGAGTCGTTTCCTACCGGGCCTCCTATATAGATCGGAAAAGGCGCATCACCGCACTCCGGAATCACATCGCTCAGCACAAAATCACTCTTCTGGTTCAACACGTAGCCGATCGTCCCCTCTTCATTGTGCTCTGCAAGTAAAACTACCGACCTTTTAAAGTTAGGGTCGAGCATAAATGGCTCTGATATCAGCAAACTTGCCGTCTTTGGCTGAACTTCATTTAACATATAACTATAACAATGGCAGTCAAACATATGTTTTTACATTAGTTTGAGAGTATTATATCTTTAAATTTTTAACAATTAGTAAGTTTGCAGCAATATGACCTTAAGCAACGAAACAATTCAGAACCTCAGGCAGGAATACCGCTCTGCGACCCTGTCGGAAAAAGAGGTTGCCCCCGACCCCATCAGTCAGTTCTCCAAGTGGTTTTCAGAAGCGCTGGCTTCAAGTCTGACGGAACCAAATGCGATGACTCTTGCTACGGCAACTGCAGATGGCAAACCCTCTGCAAGGATTATGCTCCTTAAAGGATTCGAGGAAAAAGGGTTTGTCTTTTACACCAATTACCTAAGCCGCAAAGGACAGGAAATCACTAAAAACCCGGTTGCAGCGCTTGTGTTTTTTTGGCAGGAGTTAGAGAGACAAGTGCGCATTGAAGGTATCCTGGAAAAAATAGATGAAAAGGAATCGGAGAAATATTTCCATTCCAGGCCGCGTGGCAGTCAGATCGGCGCCCATGCCTCCCCTCAAAGCCGCGAGATATCGGGACGTGACGTTTTACAAAAAAACCTGCAGCAATTAGAGGAGAAATATAAAGAGGGGGTAGAAATTCCTAAGCCTCCGCATTGGGGCGGTTATATTGTTAAACCAACATTCGTTGAGTTCTGGCAGGGCGGTCAGGGGCGGTTGCATGACCGTATTGCCTATCGCCTTGAAAACAATCATTGGAACATTATTCGTTTAGCTCCATAATATGGGTTTTGAAGATATTAAAGCGCTGCTTATAAACAAGTTTGGTGAAGATATTATCGTGGGAGAAGAGCTTACCGGACTTCAGCCTGCTTTGATTATCAGCCCCGAAAGAATAACTGAGGTATGTTTAGAGCTAAGAGACAATGAAAGCACCTGGTTCGACCTGCTCTCCTGTTTATCGGGAGTAGATTATGGGATCGAAGAAAGCATGTTTGGCGTTGTATACCACCTTGCTTCCATACCTTATAAAACACAGCTTACGCTGAAAGTGAGAAAATATCACGACAGAAACCGCGACGAGCTTCCCTCCTTTCCTACAGTGAGTTCGGTATGGAAAACCGCCGACTGGCATGAACGGGAGGCTTACGATTTGCTCGGCATCTGCTTCGAAGGCCATCCCGATTTGCGAAGGATCCTCCTGCCGGATGACTGGGTAGGCTACCCTTTAAGGAAAGACTATAAAGTTCAGGAATATTATCACGGTATTAAAGTAGATTAGTCCTCCCCTGAGACCAAGAGATTATGAATAGCATAAAACCCACACGATATGAGCAGTTGATTGCCGGGGCGACATCTACGGAGATGATCCTTAATATCGGTCCGCAACACCCCTCAACTCATGGAGTATTACGGCTTGAGGTTATAACCGACGGCGAAATTGTAAGAGAAGTAATACCTCACGTGGGCTATCTTCACAGGTGCTTTGAAAAGCACGCTGAAAACCTCACTTACCAGCAAACGATTCCATTTGTTGACAGAATGGACTATCTGGCATCAATGAATAACAGCCATGCCTGGGTTATGGGTGTTGAACGGATGCTGGGTATAGATAAAGATATCCCAAAACGAATTGAATATATCAGAGTATTGGTATGTGAATTAAACCGTATAGGATCGCACCTGATTGCACTGGGCACCTATGGAATCGACATTGGCGCTTTCACACCCTTCCTCTGGTGCTTCAGGGATAGAGAGCATATCATGAATATGCTCGAATGGGCTTCCGGTTCGCGGATGCTTTATAACTATATATGGGTGGGGGGACTGTTTTACGACCTGCCTGTTGGATTTGAAGAACGGTGCAGTGAGTTTGTAAACTACTTCAAACCGAAGATGGTTGAGTTGAATGAACTACTCACAGGCAACCAAATCTTCGTCTCAAGAACTGCAAATGTGGGTATCCTGCCGTTAGACGTGGCCATTAACTACGGTTGTTCGGGACCGATGTTGCGCGCTTCGGGCTTAAAGTGGGACCTGCGTCGGGTGGATGAATATTCTGTATACCCCGAAATTGAATTCGATATTCCTACTGGAAAGGGCGAAATGGGAAAAATAGGAGACTGCTGGGACCGGTTCAAAGTCAGAATAGACGAAATCGGGCAATCTGTACGTATAATAGAGCAGTGCCTTGAACGCCTTCAGAAAGATCTTAAAAGAACGCCGGATTTTGATCCTCGTGCAAAACTGCCTAAAAAGATCATTCCCAAAGCTCAGGATTTCTATATTCGGGCCGAGAGTCCGAGAGGTGAACTCGGCTACTATTTTATTACTGACGGAAAAACTGAAATACCTAAACGGGTTAAGGCGAGGGCACCCAGCTTTCACAATCTTTCGGTGCTATCGGAAATATCAAGAGGAATCCTCATAGCAGATTTAATTGCCATCATCGGCTCTGTAGATATTGTTTTAGGAGAACTGGACCGCTAAAAAAAAAGACCCGCGGGGAGCGGGCCTTTTTTAACACTCAAACTAACTAATATCAATATACCTTAACCATATATATATAGTCTTCGATCTTTTTTATCTGATCTTTTCTGCTAAGGTTGGATAATGTATTCTTTTTATTCAAAACCAACTTTTCGCCTAATGAATCTTTAGGGATAGAAGCAATCGCTTCCAGCAGATACCCTGACTTAATGGCAAATGAAGCGCCTTCGGTTCTGGATGATTTCCCTTTTATCACTCCAATAATGTTACCTTTTCCGTCAAGAAGCGGGCCGCCGCTGCTTCCCGGATTAACAGAGATGTCAACCTGATATTCTGTAGTATCCCCCGAATGCCCTGTTCTGGAACTCAGGTACCCTTTGCTGAATACTAACTCATCTTTAGGAAAGCCATATGTAAACACATCCTCACCTAAGTCGGATGTTGTCTTTTTAAAAGTGTAAGGCAACGGTTTTAAAGTTTTAAACGCGGCATCCGTGATCTTCAGTATAGCGATATCGTATGCCGGGTAACTGTATATAGTGGATGCTTTATACGACTCGCCATCTGTATTCTGAATGTAAACCGAATCGGCATCTTTAACCACATGATAGTTGGTAACCACGTAGCCATCGGCCGTTAGGGCGAATCCAGTCCCTCCGAATATGGCAGGGTCAACCGGTGCTTTTGTAGTTGCTTTAATGTTTTTCAGGATCTCGTTCTGCGAACGCTGAACTTTGGTGTTTATCTCGCGGCTCATCTCCCTTCTCAATGCGATGTTATCAGAAGCAATAGCGCTCGTCTTCGCAAAAAAGCCGGTAGAGAATAAAGTTGCAAACACTGCTAAGACAGCGACAGACGCAGCAACTGCAGCATTGATACGGTATTTATTCCATAAAATCCTGACCATCGTTGAAACGGGCAGCACTTCAGCCTTTAAAGCATTAACATCAAGCTGTTCATGAATAACATTCATCTCAGACACAAGCTTCCGGCGCTCTCCGTATGTCTTTATCTGCTGGATAAAGCTCTCATGAGCCACTACCCTTTGATCAAGCACTGGGTCAGAAGCACGCATCCTTTCAAAGGCAGCTGATTCCTCCGCTGTCATCTCTCCCCTTAAATACGCTTCTATTTGTTCTGTCAATTCCATTTCTAAACCCTTATTTTGAATCCGAAAAAAATATCTTTTTCAGACGTTGCAGGCATTTGTACTTCTGGTTCTTCGCATTATCTGCATTTGTATAACCAAACTTTACACATATCTCCTGCATCGATTTATTATTTATGTAGTAATCCTCTATGATCGTCCGGCAGGGTTCCCCCAAATGAACCAGCGCTGTTTCCATCTGCTTAAAAAGCCTGTCCTTCTCCTCATGCTGCTCAATATCCTCTTCAACAGGCAACGTTTCTTCATAATCCTGGATGCTTCCACTATTACGACTTTTATAAGTCAGACGCTTCAGCCATAACCTCCGGCATACTGAATAAATAAACGTTTTAAGCTTGCTGCTTAGTTCAAAATTCCCGCTTTGAACCTTATCATAAAGAACGATCACTGATTCCTGAAAAACATCTTTGGCCTCATCTTCCGTTCCGTTATTCATTACAACAAGTTGCAATATCATCGGGAAATAAGCCTTATATAACCTCTCAAGAACATCTTTTGAGCCATTAAGGATTCCCAGTATAACTTCACTATCGGTTGGTTCTGACCTTTTTATCTCTCTGCTCACTATTTATACGGTATTATATATTTTGTAACCCAATGATAGGAAAAAAATAAATTAAAAAAATTATTCAATTATCGGGTTACTTTTTCAAATGCCCGGTATTAACCTTAAAATTTGTAATTGTTTAATCATTAAACTTTAACCCAAAAAAATGAAAAATCTGTTTAAATTCGGTTTCGTAGCATTAGCTATCTCTTTATCAGTTGCTGCATGTAGCTCTAACAAATCAGAAAGTGCTGCTGATTCTACTTCAGTTGATTCTGCTGCTACAACTGACACTACTATGATGGCTGACACTACTGCTACTGATACTACTGCTGCTGCTGATACTGCTGCTGCAATGTAATATTGAGTAATGTAAAAAAAGCAGCTCTAATTATATTAGGGCTGCTTTTTTTTTGCCCTTACTTTTTTTATATTGCACTTAACAACAAACTCAATCTATACGCCAATGAAAACTCAATCTAAATTTACGACCAGCACCCTCGCTTTATCATTTATTTTCTTCCTTTCTATTTCAGCTTGCAATTCCAATAAAAGCACTGATACCACCACAGATTCCATTGATTCTGCATCCGAAGCCCAGGTAGATTCCATAGATTCGACTTTTAGCACAAAGGCTGACACGATCGATTCTACTTCCGAAGCGCTGACAGATTCGCTTCATCACTAATTCTACTTAATAATAACATTGGGGGATGACCATGACGGCAAGCTCAGATATACAAGCATATAACGATTCTCAACAAAACGAAGAGAGGTCAATCTGCAATATTCTATATCAGGAGATCAATAAAAGCCTTCCAGAGGCCGAAAGCAAGATCTGGCATGGGCATCCGGTTTGGTTTCTGGATGGAAACCCAATTGTGGGATACAGCAAACTAAAAGGCGGTATCCGGTTATTATTCTGGAGCGGTCAATCATTTGAAGAGCCAAATTTGTCCGCAGAAGGAAGTTTCAAAGCCGCTGAAGCCCGGTATACAGCTATCGGACAAATTCACACTGATGATCTCGAACGATGGTTAGAAAAGGGACGCAACATCCAGTGGGATTATAAAAACATAGTAAAACGCAAAGGCGCATTAGAGCCACTGAAAGGCCTTTGATTAGCCATTCCAAGAATTATTCAGACAATATAATCTATTTGTCGTACATCCGGCGGTCGGACATTCTGCTCCCCGCGTTTTAAACTTCGACATTAGTATTTTAGCTCTGCGTCCTAAAATGTAACTTTGGCAAAATATTTCACATGAGTTTTTCTCCATTATTTGCCATTTCGCCAATCGACGGCCGTTACAGTAAAACCACGCAGGCCCTGTCCGCTTACTTTTCTGAAGCAGCTTTAATCAAATTCAGGGTATATATAGAAATTGAGTATTTTATTGCTCTCTGCAATTTACCTCTGCCGCAGCTGGAAGATTTTCCGAAAGAAAAAATGGAGAGCCTTAGAGATATTTATAAGCAATTTAATGAAGAAGATGCCCTCCGGGTTAAGGCAATAGAAAGCGTCACGAATCACGATGTCAAAGCTGTAGAATACTTCATCAAAGAAAAATTCGATGACTTAGGATTACAGCCTTATAAAGAATTTATTCATTTTGGATTAACGTCGCAGGACATAAACAATACTGCCATCCCCCACTCTTTTAAACTTGCAGTGGATGAGGTTTGGCTGCCGGCCCTGCTCGAATTAACAAACAGGCTTAGAGCTCTCGCTGGCGACTGGGAAGCTATTCCTATGCTCGCACACACGCATGGGCAACCGGCCTCTCCGACGCGCCTTGGCAAGGAACTGATGGTGTTCGTCGAGCGGCTGGACGTCCAGATTAACCTGTTTACTCAAATCCCCTATTCGGCTAAGTTTGGCGGCGCTACAGGGAATTTCAATGCCCACCAGGTGGCTTACCCATCGATTGACTGGAGACAGTTTGCCAACGACTTTGTGAACGGCCAGCTGAAGCTGAACCGCTCTCAATACACCACACAGATTGAACACTACGATAATTTTGCCGCGCAATGCGATGCGCTAAAAAGGATTAATAATATACTGCTTGATCTCGACAGGGATATGTGGACCTATATCTCCATGAATTACTTCCGTCAGAAAATAAAGGCAGGCGAAGTGGGCTCCTCGGCAATGCCGCATAAAGTTAATCCTATCGATTTTGAAAATTCGGAAGGAAACATTGGAATAGCCAACGCTTTGTTTGAACATCTTGCGGCAAAACTGCCGGTTTCACGGCTTCAGCGCGATTTAACCGATTCTACCGTTTTACGTAACATCGGCGTGCCCCTGGCGCATTCTCTTATTGCAATTAAGTCGACACTCAGGGGACTTAATAAGCTTCTTTTGAATGAGGAAATAATCCGGCAGGACCTCGAGAACAACTGGGCAGTAGTAGCGGAGGCCATTCAGACAATTTTGCGGAGAGAGGGATATCCCAACCCTTATGAAGCATTAAAAGAGCTTACACGAACCAATCAAAAGGTAAATGCAGGCACAATTGCTGCTTTTGTTGAAACGCTTGATATAGCGCCATCGGTAAAAGAGGAAATCAAGGCAATAAGTCCCGGTAATTATACTGGCATTTAACAGCAGACAAAAGTCCGGCTCCTGATTCTTACCGCGCCATTGCGAATTCATTAAATGAAATAAATACTTGTTGTCACTTTAATTATCCATTTAATGTCAATTCTTATCGGGCTCACCCTGTATTCAGGCTCTTTTGGTAATTTTGTATAAAAATACATCAAACATGGCTTTTAACATCAACGTATATACCGAATCCACACCCAATCCCGCAAGCATGAAGTTTCTTGTAAACAAGCTTCTTTTAAACGGCAGTGTGGATTTCCCGACAAAAGAAAGTGCGGAATCATCTCCTTTCGCGAAAGAACTGTTTAAATTCAACTTCGTTGCCGGAGTGTTCTTTGCAAGCAATTTTGTTACTATATCAAAGACAGAAGATGCTGAATGGCCCGATATTGAGCCAATTTTAAAAGAATTTGTAAAGGGTGCTGTTGAAGCGGAGCTGCAGGTCAGAGAGATCGTTCAGGAAGGAACACCTGACTTTGAAGGCACCGAAGCAGAAATAAAAATACAGCAGATCCTCCACGATTATGTCCGCCCCGCAGTTGAGCAGGATGGAGGTGCGATCCATTTTAAGTCCTTTGATAGCGGAGTTGTGACAGTAGAACTTAGAGGATCATGCAGCGGATGTCCGTCATCAACCTATACATTGAAGGCAGGAATCGAAAATCTGCTGAAAAGAATGGTTCCTGAAGTTACAGAAGTGGTTTCAGAAGCACTGTAACACTTGGGATTACACCGGTAAAACAATATCGGTGTAATCCCAAATTACATAAAGTAAAATGATTTATTGTCTTTCGCAGGGTTAAGGTTATCCCGCCCAGTTATACTTAATACGTATTACCAACAACTTACTACCTACAACCTACTACTTACAACCTACTACTAGTTAAAATACTTTCCGATCACTTCCCGCATTTTTTCATTAAGCTTCTTGTTACCGGCAAGAATTTCCCGGGTATTAAAGGTGTCCGGTCCGCCTGCAAAGTTTGTGGCTTCGCCTCCTGCTTCCCTCACAAGTACCATCCCGGCAGCAATATCATACGAATTTAAGTTGTACTCAAAGTACGCATCAAAACGGCCACAGGCTACGTAAGCGAGGTCAACTGCTGCCGATCCTACTCTACGGAGGCCATGACTCACCTTAGTCAGTTCCCTGAAAACATTGATGTATTTCTCAAGCTTTTCAAAATCATAATATGGAAAGCCCGTCGCAATTAATGACTGTGGAAATTCTTCATTTGATGAAACGGAGATAGGATTCCCGTTCAAATAAGCGCCCCCATCCTTCCATGCGTAGAAACATTCGTCGCGGTTAACTTCATATACTACCCCCAAAACAAGTTCGTCGTTCTGCTGTAAAGCAATGCTAACTGAAAAAGTAGGGAGCCCATGTATAAAATTGGTCGTCCCGTCAAGCGGATCTACAATCCAGTTAAACACATCGCCGGTCTTGTTAATTGTTTCTTCCTCGGTCACAAAGCCTGCTTCAGGAAGAAGACTGGTGAGCCCGGCGACAATTCTTTCTTCTGCCGTTTTATCAACATACGAAACCAGGTTATTCAGCCCTTTGTATTCAATTTTCGAAGCGTCGAATATTGCACCCTCTGCACGAATGAACGCACCTGTTTCCTTTGCAAGTTTTACCACGTTTGCGGTAAGTTGTTCTAAATCCATTGTCAAACCAACTGTTTTTTTGATTTATTTACAGACCAGATAATTCCTGCGGTTCCCGAGACCACCATAACAAGAGAAATAAACTCTGCCTGAGTGAAACTAAGGCCACCAACATGGTAATGAGAATTCACCCTGATAAGCTCTATGAAAAACCGCTCTACGCCGGCCAAAATAAGATACAGTGAAAACAATACACCTGCGGGCTTCAGCTTCGTCCTCAAAGACCAAAGGACAAAAAAGAGGATTAAACAGATAACGACCTCATAAAAAGCAGTAGGGTAAACGCCCACAGGAAGTTCATTGCAATATTTTCCCACACATCCGGGAATAGGCACCCCCTCATGAATCACATTATGCGGATACTTGAAC
>DALYUO010000134.1:1334-14068 GCA_031981225.1 Pararcticibacter sp. | reverse complement strand
CTCCTCATCAAAAAAGTTGTCGGGTAAAACGGGGTCAGTCTTGTAATTGCTATATAAGGCCGTAAAATATCCGGCAAAGTTAAAGCCGAGCACCTTTCCGTTAAACCGAATCGTGATATCTGAAGGAAGCCAATGCATATCTCCCACTTCTGTAAAATGCTGACTAATATGAAGAGTATCGACAAAGTTAATCCTGGCATGCTCTGTCAGCATAAGATCCACACTATATAGTCGCGGATCATCCTCCAAGACATATATATATCCGGAGAATGCAGGTGAAAAACGACTTTTCGGAGTAACCTGAATCTTCTGAATGGTTTTTCCATCTTCCTGCGAGCTTCCGATTAGCTTAAACTTGTAATAGTTGAATGCGTTATAGGCTACAGGCGACACAAAGCTTTGGTTTCCAAGGGCCGGCCAGTTAAGAGTATTATCATAAAAGTTAACCTGAAGGTCGAGAGCCCTGTTAAAACTAAATCCTTGATTATCTCCGGCTACCTTTGAAGCCTCCATCACCTCTTTCTTCCGGGGATATCTAAAGAAAAATTTCGACTTCGTTTCCGACTGGTAAAGAATACCCTGCCTATTGGAGTCGAGGTTTAAAGTACGGGCAACGTTCGTTCCTAATATTCTTTTTGGTGCGTCAAGCAACTTCTGTATACCCTTGGTATAAACGTCACACTGGTATGACGGAACAGCTCTTAAAAACTTTCTTCTTGATATTACACTTCTGACAATCGAATTAGCAGCATCATCCTTGCCAGCCGTTACGTTCTCCTCTTTTAATTTATATATATCCTCATCTAACGTCAAATTTAAAACAAGGGACGCCTGTACGTTAACCTCTTTCTCAATACTCTTAAAACCAACGTACCTGCAAGTCAATGTATAACTCCCCGGCTTCAAAAGGATCCGGTAATTGCCCGTTTCATTTGCCATTGTGCTAATATTGGTGTCTTTTATAAAGACAGAGGCAAAAGAAACCGGATTACCGTTCCCGGTGGTAATTTTTCCCGAAATCTGAACGGTTTCCTGGGCATAGGTAATGGAAACTGAAAATATAAAAACAATTAAAAGGGCCTTTAGCATTCAATAGTTCTTTTTCTTGGTCATTCTACACAATCTTTCAAAGTTTTATCTTCGCAGTCCGATCTCAGTAAGAGAAGGTAATTTAATAAAATTCTTTAAATTCCGGTTAAAGACAGCTATTACTAGCCTAATCCCTCTCTAATATGCTTCATATCATTTAATTATGACACGACTGTCATTTTAAATACTATGTACAAAACCGACTTTTGATATAACAAAAAAAACAAAACGTCATATGGGAATTATACTATTACTTGCTACAGCTTTCACCTATATTCAATACGAATTGGGCAATGCGACAATTATTGACACTGACGACGAAAACTTCTAGAAACTATTCTTCGTTTAATTTATTTAAAAGCACTTTCGACAATTTATTAAAATAGCGTTTGCTATTAAAACCCATTACCCACTGTATTCCGCGGGTAGCATTAGTTAGAAACACCTCTTCTGCTTCATTTAATATATCCGGATTTATTTGTGCCTCTATTACGGGTAAATCGATCTCTGTTGCGAGTTTCATAACCACATTACGCATAACACCTGCAATACAACCTTCGTTGAGAGCAGGAGTATATAACTTTTTGTCGAATAGAACAAACACGTTGGAGCTCATAGATTCGCATAGAAAACCATTCTGATTAAGAATAAAGACATCATCTAAGGAGTTCTGTTTTCTGAAAATTCCGGCCATTACATAAATCAGCGAATTGCAAGTTTTATAATTAGACAAACAGTTTATTGGCTTCGTGATATCCTCAAAAACATCTACAATCAATCCCTTGGTGTTCGCGGTATACGATTTTTCATTATTTCCGGTCATCTCAATGGTATAGCCAAACTTGTTTGCAAGCGGGCTATAAAAACCTTCAGCATCGCGAAATACAGTTAGGCGAACGCGGGCATTCTCTCCTTCGCCATTTCTTATTGCCAGCTCAACCACTTTTTCTTTCAGGAAAGTCTCGTCAATCAACGAATGACCCTCAAACCCAAGAACCTTCATTCCATTTCGCAGCCGTTCTGCGTGGAGGTCGGCGAAGCGAAGTTCTCCCCGAATCATCCGCATTGACTCAAATAAACCGTCGCCGTATTTAAAGCTGCGGTTTCCGGTTGTGAGCACCGGTTGATTCGCCGGATATATTTCTCCGTTGTAATTAATAAAATTCATAAAGTTCTACGTTCTTTAGTACTAACCCCAAAAAGCCTATTGTGATTTACCGCTATCAATATAATTTCTCCATTTCTGCAACACTGCCTGAAAGTCAGCCGGTAAATCTGATTCAAAATGAATAAACTTTTTCGTAGAGGGATGTATAAATCCTAACGAGAGGGCATGCAGCGCCTGACGCGGGATAAGGTCGAAGCAGTTAACAACGAATTGACGATATTTGCTAAATATAGTTCCCGAAAGAATTTTGTCTCCCCCATACGTAGAGTCGCTAAAAAGAGGATGACCTATATGTTTCATGTGGGCTCTGATCTGATGGGTTCTTCCGGTTTCAAGCTGGCATTCGATAAGAGTTACATAACTAAATCGCTCAAGTACTTTATAGTGAGTAACCGACCATTTCCCCTTTGTCTCGTCATCATATACATCCATTACCCGGCGATCCCTCATACTGCGACCAATATAACCGCTGATAGTGCCATCCTCCTCAAGATCTCCCCAAACAAGCGCCATATATTTCCTTGTTATAGTATGATCGAAGAATTGCTTCGCCAGCCAGGCCATAGAACGTTCATTCTTACTAATAAGCAAAAGTCCTGAAGTATCTTTATCAATCCGGTGTACAAGTCCCGGCCTGCCGTCATTTCCCGGAAGCTGAGGCAGTTGCTGAAAATGATATACCAGTCCGTTCACCAAAGTCCCCGAGTAATTATTATAACCTGGATGAACCACCATTCCCGCCGGCTTGTTTATAACCAGGACGTCATTATCTTCATAAATAATATTCAAGGGTATATCTTCCGGATAAACTTCTGTATCCCTCGGCGGATGAGGAAGCACCACAGAAATTACATCCATAGGTTTTACCTTGTAACTCGATTTAACGATCTTCTCGTTAACAAGCACACTACCGGCTTCTATTGCGCTTTGAATACGATTTCTAGAAGCGTTTTCAATCCGATGCATCAAAAACTTATCAATCCGCAACAGGGACTGCCCCTTATCTACTACGACTCTGAGGTGTTCGTATAAGTCCTGTTCGTCGGTATCACGAAGTTCTTCTTCTTCCAGCATTCCGCAAAAGTAATATTTTTCGCTTCTTGCTTTACAATTTAGCGACTGGCAAATGGCGATTGGCAGTTAGCGATTGGCAATTAGCTTTAACTAACAAACGTTACGCGGTTCAAGCAAAGTGAATAATTTATAAAACTTGCTCTCCAGACATCTTTCACCTTTAAGCTTTCCGCTTAAGCTGCTTTTAACTTTCACCTTTCAACTTCCCGCAGTACCTTTGCCCAATGTTTGCCTTCGAAATATATAGTCCGGAAGAAGAAATATTTCATCCCCTCTTTAAAGAAAAGGAGGTGCGGGTGTTTTTAAAAAGGGACGACATGATCCATCCATTCATTTCGGGGAACAAATGGAGAAAATTGAAGTACAATCTGATAAAGGCAAGAGAAGAGAACAAAAATCATTTGATAACTTTCGGAGGAGTATGGTCTAATCACCTTCTGGCAACGGCATGCGCAGCAGCTAAATTCGGGTTTAAGGCAACTGCCTTTGTACGAGGTGAAGACATAGCGAGCGAGACCCTGTTTCTTTGCAGAATGTTTGGCATGGAACTAAAGTTCACTGAGCGTGATGCTTACAGAAACAAACGACTGCTGTTCGATACTTTTTACAGTGACGACACCTCCGCCTGCTTTATAGACGAAGGAGGTGCCGGTGCTGAGGCGGTACAAGGATGTTCGGAACTAGTGGCAGAGTTAAAGGGACAATACCAGCATATTTTCTGTGCAGCGGGCACCGGCGCTACCGCAGCGGGCATTCTAAAAGGCTTGCTGATAAATAACTCACCAGCATTGCTTCATGTAATTCCCGTCTTAAAAGGGGCAGCGTTTCTGAAAGATGAGATCAATAAATATTTCATAGACAGTCCGGCATATGAGCTTCATAATTCCTATCACTTCGGCGGTTATGCCAAAACAGAAGCTGCTCTGTTAAGCTTTATTTCTGATTTCTCTGCTTCTACCGGAATTCTAGCCGACCAGGTATACACCGGAAAAATGATGTACGCTGTCTTCGATCTTATCAGGCAAGATTATTTTCCTTCCGGAGCTAACATTCTCGCCGTTCATACAGGAGGTTTATTCGGCCTGCTCGGGCTAAAGGAAAAAATGGCGTTTAAAACCGAAGCCAGACATTAACAATTAGCTCATCTTTTTAATACATTTGTTTATAAGGAGGACCTGGTATGTATCATTTATCAGTAGAAGCAGAAAACGTTCATCAAGTATTAGGAAAACATATTCTGGCCGATGGTTACGATCTCGTTTTTGATATGGAGAAAAGTAGCGGGGTTTACATGTACGACTCCAGGCACAGCCGAAATATGCTTGATTTCTTTACCTGCTTTGCTTCTGTTCCTCTCGGTTACAACCATCCTAAGATGCTCGGCGACGAAGTTTTTAAGAAGAACCTGATGCTTGCCGCCTTAAGCAACCCTTCAAACTCAGACATCTATACGCAGCAGTATGCAGAATTTGTGGATACATTTTCCAGGATTGCGATTCCTGATTATCTGCCACATGCATTTTTTATTGCGGGGGGCGGACTGGCAATTGAAAATGCGCTCAAGACGGCTATGGACTGGAAAGTTCAGAAGAACTTCAGGAAAGGCTATACTGAGGAACGCGGTTTCAAAGTAATTCATTTTGAACATGCTTTTCACGGCCGGACGGGTTACACAATGAGCCTCACCAACACACACCCCGACAAAACGAAATGGTATGCAAAGTTCGACTGGCCACGGATCACCACTCCCGCGATCAGCTTTCCGCTGACGGATGAAAGACTTCAGGATCTTGAAGAAAGGGAGATTACGGCTATTAATCAGATAAAGCAGGCATTTCTGGATAACAAAGATGATGTATGTGCAATCATTATTGAGCCGGTACAGGCAGAAGGCGGCGAGAACCATATAAGGGCTGAGTTTGCTGAGCAGCTCCGTATTCTCGCAGATGAGAACGACTGCTTCCTTATTTACGATGAAGTTCAGACCGGTGTAGGCTTATCCGGAAAATTCTGGTGCTACGAACACTTTGGCGAAAAAGCCAGACCCGACATTATAGCTTTTGGTAAGAAAATGCAGGTGTGCGGGATACTGGCAGGGAACAAAGTTGACGAGATTGAAAAGAATGTTTTTACCGTTCCTTCCCGCCTTAATTCAACATGGGGTGGTAATCTCACCGATATGGTGCGGGCTTCTAAAATACTTCAGATCATTGAAGAGGACCAACTGGTGGCAAACGCTGCGAATACAGGCGCTTACCTTCAGCAAGGCCTTAAAAACTTATCAGACAGATATCCCGTTGTGTCCAACGTGAGGGGCTTTGGACTACTGAGCGCTTTCGATTTTCCAGATACATTAAAACGTAACAAGTTTATCCGTAAAGGCTTCGATTACAACACAATATTCATAGGCTGCGGCAGTCATTCAATTCGCTTCAGACCCGCGTTGATTATGCAAAATGAGCATATAGACCAAGGGATTGAAATAATGGAAAAGATACTGAAGGAAATTTAAGAAAAGCTGTCTTTATTTCAGTTCAAACAGATTATCTACACCCAATAACTTACTGCAGGTGAATCCTTCCGCGTAGTTGGTATTTATGCCTATTCCCAATTCACGCGCCTTCGCTTCAATAACCTTTACAAACTCAGGGCTTGAAATATAGGTCTCATGTTCCTCATTCGCATCAGGGTTGTAAAACTGTGTTTTGTAGGCAGCAATTGACGCCATTTTTTCTTCCCAGAAAGGAGTAATATCGATTATTATATCAGGCTTTAAATAAACATTCTGAATGAAATTCAGAAGCAGTCGGGGGCGCCAGGGATTCTGCTGCTTTCCATCAAGTTCTGTTTTGATCTTTATGAGTCCGGAAAGAAATACGGCATCATTTACCAATGCGGCGGCTCTTCCATGATCAGGATGACGATCTGTAAGAGCATTTGTAATGACAATTTCCGGTTCATACTGACGTATCTTACTGATAATCCTTAGCTGATCTTCGTCATTCTTGAAAAATCCGTCTCTCATGCCGAGATTTTCCCTAACGTCAAGTTTCAGAATTCTTGCAGCATCAGCAGCTTCGGCAGCCCTGGTTATTTCAGTGCCACGGGTGCCCAGCTCCCCTCGCGTCAGGTCTATTATTCCAGTTGTCTTTCCTAAAGCTTTATGTTTCAAAAGGGTACCAGAGCAACTTAACTCAGCATCATCGGGGTGTACCGCAATAACAAGAAGGTCTATTTTCATATATTTAGCATTCTGCCATCAGCATACTGCCGTCAGCTTAAAAAGTTTGAAGTATTAATATTTCTTGGAACAGATTCAATTGGGACAACGACGGCGAAAAGCAAGAGTAAGTATGACTTGACTACTGAAAACCGACCGCTCACGGCTAAACCATCAATAGTAGTTGTAAGGTGAATTATAATAGCCGTAACGTTGTATGATGTTTTCAATATCCCTCTCCTGCTGAGGATCATACTTCTGTTTCAGGTTATGTCCAAAAACCCGGGCAACCGATTGATAACAAAAAGCGGTAAAGCCACCCTTTAACTGTTTTACGAGCTCATAACTGCTATTCCCGGTTTCCCTGTCAATCAGCTTAATCAGGATTTCTCCCTGAGTGATGGTCATATTTTTAATTTCACGGTTAAACATATCTTTAATTTCCCGTTCGCAGGCTTTTACCAGAACCCGCTGTTCTTTGCGTTTCTGGGTCAGCGCCAGGTCCTCATGCAGCCTACTGTAGCGGTCGCGGGCAAATTTCGCGTACGGCAACACTTTTAGGACATTATATCGTAAACGGTTATATTGCGCCCTTGCCTCGGCTGAGGCAAAAATGCGAAAGTCTCTTATGTTAACGTCGGCAAGTGGTATCCAGGGAATAAAGTCTCCATTATCATCTTTCGTAATGGCAACACGAATGGTATCATTCTTGCCCTTTACATTTGGATCAAATTTTTCCTGCGCATTAGCAAATTGCAGGAAAAACAAGCTAATAAAAAGGAAAAGAGGAAAATTTTTCATATCTTAGTTAGTACAAACATACGCTTATTCGTACAATTATTAATTACATATAGTACGAAATAGTAACCCAAAAGTTATAAGTTACACCATTATTTTTGCAGGATCGCTGAGGATTGAAGATGAACGAATTAGTAATTGATATTGAAGCTGAAAAAAAGGAAATATTAAAGCGTTACAGGGCGCTTCTCAAAGCCTGTAAACCTACGATGCAGAAGGGCGACAAGCGCATGATCAGGCAGGCGTTTGAACTGGCTCTTGAAAGTCATAAGGATATGAGGCGGAAATCTGGAGAGCCTTATATATACCACCCTATAGCTGTTGCCCAGATTGCAGCTGAAGAGATCGGACTCGGAACTACATCTATTGTTTGTGCACTGCTGCATGATGTGGTTGAAGATACAGCTATTACTCTTGAAGACATTGAGCGTGAATTCGGAAAAAAGATAGCTAAAATAATTGATGGCCTTACCAAAATATCAGGGGTATTTGACTACAACAGCTCACTTCAGGCGGAGAACTTCAGGAAAATGCTGCTCACCCTTGCCGATGATGTAAGGGTGATCCTGATAAAACTGGCGGACAGGCTTCATAACATGCGGACTATGGACCATATGCCGCGCGATAAGCAGCTTAAGATTTCTTCAGAAACGATATACTTATATGCCCCCCTGGCGCATCGCCTGGGTCTTTATGCGATGAAGTCGGAACTGGAAGATCTCTCCATGAAGTACACCGAATCTGAGACATATAAGTTTATTGCCAGAAAATTAAATGAAAAGAAAGCCGAGCGCGAGTTATATGTAAAAACGTTCATCGGACCTATAAAGGAGATTTTGACAGAACAGGGTCTGCACGCCGATGTATATGGACGGCCAAAGTCTATTCATTCCATATGGAATAAGATGCGAAAAAAGGGCGTTCCGTTTGAGGAGGTTTATGACCTTTTTGCTATCAGGATCATCCTGGACAGTAAGCCCGAAACTGAAAAAGCGGATTGCTGGAAAGCATATTCCATTGTCACGGACCTGTATCGCCCTAATCCCGACAGGCTACGCGACTGGGTATCATCGCCTAAAGCTAACGGATACGAGTCGTTACACACTACCGTAATGGGTCCTAAAGGACAATGGGTGGAGGTACAGATACGTACGCAGCGAATGAATGAAATTGCAGAAAAAGGATTTGCCGCTCATTGGAAGTACAAAGAATCGTCTTCCGACAGCGGACTGGATCAGTGGATACAAAAAGTAAGGGAACTTCTTAAGAATCCCGAATCGAACGCCCTCGATTTTCTCGACGATTTTAAAATGAATCTTTTCTCTGATGAAATTTTCATTTTCACTCCAAAGGGAGCCTTAATGCAGTTGCCGCTGGACGCCACCGCACTCGACTTTGCATTTGAGATCCATTCGGATTTAGGCGCTAAATGTATCGGAGCCAAAGTAAATCATAAGCTGGTCCCCCTTTCACACAAACTGCAGAATGGCGATCAGGTAGAGATTATCACTTCATCTAAGCAAAGCCCGAAGGAAGACTGGCTGAATTTCGTCGTAACAGCGAAAGCCAAAGCTAAGATCAAATCTTCTCTGAAGGAAGAAAAGCGTAGGGTGGCAGAAGAAGGTAAAGAAATTCTGGAAAGAAAGCTTAAGTCTCTTAAGATAACCTACAACACAGAAAATATTCACAAGATATCCAACTACTTTAAATTCAGCTCAACGCTTGAGTTATTTTACAATATTGCAAAGGGTAGCTTCGACTTAAAAAGCCTGAAGGAATTTCAGGCTTCGGAAAAAACTGTCGAAAACCGCACACCTGAGAGGATTGACTCTAACCAAATTGAAGGTATCATTAATAAGGTTAAAGCGAAGGACAGCGATACGCTGCTTATTGGCGAGGATATGCAAAAGATCGACTATAAGCTTTCATCTTGTTGCAATCCTATCCCTGGTGATGATGTGTTTGGGTTTATTACGGTTAACGACGGTATCAAGATACATCGTACCAATTGTCCGAATGCCACTAAATTAATGGCCAACTACGGATACCGTGTAGTAAAAGCAAAATGGACCTCTCAGAAGGAACTTGCCTTTTTAACAGGATTGCGTATAACAGGTATCGATGAAGTTGGATTGATTAATAAATTAACCACTGTGATTTCGAACGACTTCAAGGTGAATATGCGGTCGATAACCGTGGATAGCAATGAGGGCATATTTGAAGGCTCCATCATGGTCTATGTTAACGACACACATCACCTGGAAAACCTGATAAAAAAACTAAAGCAGGTTAAAGGAGTTACCTCTGTCACCCGTTTTGATTCAGAACCACAAAAAGTATTCGGACTCTCTTAAGAAAACAAAAACAGAGGGATAGGTAATACGACGTTAATAAAAGTCGATAATAACCATTTATATGTAGATGAAGATATACTTTTAATCGTATCCGCGTTCCGGTTCGAAGGATCAAACATCTTTATTTGTGTGCTAAATTTAAGATTTCTTATTTTTTTAGATAAATTTGAACGCTGAGTCAGGAAATATATGCCTTTACAAGAAACTATAGCAATGGTAAAAAAGATTTTCGAGGCCTACCTCGAAAATAAAAATCTGAGAAGAACGCCAGAGCGTTTCGCTATCCTCGAAGAGATTTATTCACGTAGCGATCATTTTGACGTTGAATCCTTATATATTCACATGAAAAACAAGAAGTACAGGGTGAGCCGCGCTACGGTTTATAACACGCTTGAGCTTTTAGTTTCGTGTGACCTTGTTACCAAGCACCAGTTTGGTAAAAACATGGCCCAGTTTGAAAAATCTTACGGATACAAACAACATGACCACATTATCTGCATTGATTGCGGAAAAGTGGTGGAATTTTGTGATCCTAGAGTGGGGCAGATACAGAGCATGATGGGTGAGCTTCTTAAATTTGAAATCAAACACCATTCTCTGAATCTCTATGGTAACTGCACGAAACTAAAAGAAGGTTACTGTGAATCTTATTTAAAAAACTAAAATATTCCCAAATATTCATGGCTGTTGATGTATTGTTAGGCCTTCAGTGGGGCGACGAAGGTAAAGGAAAAATTGTTGATGTCCTTAGTCCCAAATATGATTTGATTGCACGTTTTCAGGGTGGACCAAATGCTGGTCACACGCTTGAGTTCGACAATCAGAAGTATGTTCTGAATACAATCCCCTCGGGGATTTTCAATGAAAGGAACATGAACCTCATTGGAAATGGTGTCGTAATTGATCCTATCATCCTAAAGCGGGAGCTGGATACCCTGAGAAAGAGCGGATTTGATCCACTGGCTGCCCAAAAACTGGTTATCGCCAGAAAGGCACATCTTATCCTGCCCACACATCAGTTGCTTGATGCTGCATCTGAAAGTAAGATGGGTGAAGGAAAAATTGGTTCAACCTTGAAAGGAATTGGTCCAACCTATATGGATAAAACAGGCCGTAATGGTCTGCGTGTTGGCGATACCCTTCTACCTGATTTCAAAGAAAGATATCAGAAGCTGGTCAACAAACATAAGTCTATCCTTAGTCATTATGGTGATGTCCCTGATTTTTCAGAAAAGGAAAAGACGTTCTTTGAGGCGATTGATTTTCTGAAAACTATTCCTCAGGTTGATAGCGAACACTTCGTTAATCAGTATCTTGCTGAAGGAAAAACAGTGCTTGCAGAAGGAGCGCAGGGCACTTTACTGGATGTTGATTTTGGATCGTATCCATTTGTAACATCATCTAACACCACTGCTGCCGGAGCATGTACCGGACTTGGCGTTGCTCCGCGGAACATAGGATCGGTAATCGGCATTTTTAAAGCCTATTGCACTCGTGTGGGAAGTGGCCCCTTCCCTACCGAATTATTTGATGAAACAGGCGAAGAGCTTCGGACGGTCGGACGCGAATTTGGTGCTACTACAGGAAGACCAAGACGCTGCGGGTGGATCGATATTCCGGCGTTAAAATATGCAGTGATGCTCAATGGCGTTACAGAACTTGTAATGACTAAAGCAGACGTAATGAGTGGTTTTGAAAAGATCTATGCGTGTACCCATTACCGATACAATGGTGAGGTAATTGATTACATGCCTTATGATATCTGTACGGTAAAAGCAGAACCTGTATTAGAAGAAATTGAAGGCTGGAACGAAGATCTTACCGCAATTAAAACGATTGCCGAAGTTCCTGAAAAACTGATGGCTTATGTAAGATATATTGAAAAACAGGTAGGTGTACCTGTAAAATATCTTTCGGTAGGGCCAGACCGTGTCCAAACTTTGGTGTTAAATTAATCACGTTCCTCCGGAAATGAAAACTGTATATCATTATCCGGAGAACATTTCTGTTTTTAAAGAAAAGGTTTTACAATGGGCCGCTTCGAAAGAAGTGGCCTGTTTTTTTGATTCTAATCAATACTCTGATCCCTATTCAGCGTTTGACACCTTAATTGCCGTCGATGTGCTGGATGAAGTGGATTCATACAAGGATGATGCTTTTCAGAAGCTGGAGCTATTTCTTAAGAAGTATAATGGCTGGATCCCAGGTTTTCTCAGTTACGACTTAAAAAATGAACTAGAGGATTTAACATCCGAAAATCCAGATCATTTGCAATTTCCCGACTTGTTTTTTTTCGTACCACGCCATTTGATAATTATCAGAGGAAATGTGGTCGAAATACTTTCTCCCGATTCGGTGGAGCTGGCCGGAATCATAGAAAAGGAAACGGTGTGTGATGTTCAGATCTTGTTTGAAGGCAGGGTTAAAAGCAGGTTCAGCAAAGAAAGTTACATAGAAACTGTTGATCAGATTAAAAAGCACATTGCCAGAGGAGACATTTATGAAGTTAATTTTTGTCAGGAGTTTTATGCTACTGATGCAAAACTAGATCCCGTACCGGCGTTCAAATTGCTTAACAATTTATCGCCAGCCCCTTTTTCAGCCTTTTTTAAATTCAGAAAACACTTTATTATCTCTGCTACTCCCGAGCGATTTCTATGTCGCAGAGATAACAAACTCATCTCCCAGCCTATCAAGGGTACTTCACCGCGCGGCCGGGACGCTGAAACAGACAAGCATCTGAGGGATGAGTTGAAAAACGACGAGAAAGAGCGGTCAGAAAACGTTATGATCGTAGACCTAGTGAGGAACGATCTAACCCGATGTGCGGTCCCCGGGACGGTGGATGTGGAGGAGCTTTTCGGTATTTATACTTTCCGGCAAGTGCACCAGATGATATCTACCGTTGTGTGCCAGGCCAATCCTTCCCTTCAAAATGCGGAAATACTAAGGCGAACCTTCCCTATGGGTTCGATGACAGGAGCGCCGAAGGTGAGCGCAATGGAACTGATCGACCAATACGAGCTAACCA
>DALYUO010000134.1:377-1324 GCA_031981225.1 Pararcticibacter sp. | reverse complement strand
GAGGAATCTTTTCGGGAGCGGTTGGATACTTTGCTCCGGGAGGAGACTTCGACTTTAATGTTGTGATCCGTACCCTTCTCTATAACGAAGAAAAAGGATACCTATCCTTTCAGGCGGGAAGTGCAATAACCTTTGCTTCAGACGCCTCCAAAGAATATGAAGAATGCATCCTGAAAGCAAAGGCTATATTTAGTATACTTAACCAGTCTATTGAATGTTGAGTGAGAGTTGGCTATCAGCTATTGGCTTACAACGTTCAATGCTGAACCTTCAACTTTCAACCTTCAACTTTTAACTTTCAACAACTTAACGTTCAACTCACTTCTTATAATACTTCAAAGCTTCGGGCAGACGTTTCTGGATGGCCGAAATCCTCGTTGCATCGCTGGGGTGAGTACTTAAAAACTCAGGAGGAGCACCATTACCTTGTTTAGATGAAGCCATTCTCTGCCAGAAAGTAACCGCACTGTTAGGATCATAACCCGCCATTGCCATAAAGATCAGGCCCAGGCGATCGGCTTCGGATTCCTGACTACGGCCATACTTTAACAGAGCCAGTTGTCCGCCGAGGCCATACAGCTGATTGATAGTTTCGGATCCCGCTGCAGCCCCCACAACGCCACCTATTGCCTGCGCTCCAAGGGTCTGAGAATACCTCTCTTCAGCATGCCTCGCAATAGCATGGGCAATTTCGTGTCCCATTACAGTAGCAAGTCCCGCATCTGTCTGAGCTACAGGAATAATTCCGGTATACACCGCAACCTTGCCTCCTGGCATACACCATGCGTTAATATCTTTGCTCTCAACGAGGTTGAACTCCCATTTAAAATTATACTGATTAGCATAGCCATTCTGACTCAAATAACGGTCGATAGCACTTGCAATCCGGCTCCCTACTGTTTTCACCCGTTGCGCATCAGATCCAGATTTTACAACTTTCGTTTTGG
>DALYUO010000134.1:0-367 GCA_031981225.1 Pararcticibacter sp. | reverse complement strand
CATAACACCACATAGCCTCAACCTGTTTTTTTTCTGAACATATTTACTTTAGATTCTTTTCCCCGAAGTAAACGTTCGATATTCTTTTGATGGGTTACCAATATGAGTATGCATATACACATCCCATATAAAACAATAGAACGCAAGGGCGAATGGAATACAAAGATGATGCTTAACGGAAAGGAAAACCCTGCCGCTATTGAACTTAGCGATACATATTTTGAGACCAGCAAAACAAATAAAAACACCGTAACACAAAACAGTGCAGCATTTAAATGGACCGCTAGCACCATTCCGAAAAGAGTAGCAATACCCTTTCCACCTCGAAACCCGGCAAATATCGGGAATAAATGACCCATAACAGCTG
>DALYUO010000133.1:7601-14112 GCA_031981225.1 Pararcticibacter sp. | reverse complement strand
TACTTATGGTGATGGAGTATCAGGTAATCCTACTATTTCCCTTGGTACTACAACAGTTACAGCAGGAACTTATAACGCAGCAACTATTACAGTCGATTCACAGGGAAGGATAACAGCGGCATCAAATGGTTCTGGTGGAGGTGGAGCCACCGATCTTACTTATACATCGTCGGCAACGCAGGGCATTGTAAACTCCAGTACAGGTACGAACGCTACTATTCCGGCCGGTTCTACAGCCAATGCAAGCCTAATGTTACCGGGGGACAAATTAAAACTTGATAAGATTGCTGACATCACATCTGCTTCAGCAAATAAAGTATTAACGGTCAATGGTGACGGAACCGCAGCAACATGGGTAACGGCTGCAGCGGGTGGAGGAAGTGGCGCGGGAACGTTACAAACATATCATCCCAGTAATCATGCAGCTGTTACAGTTAGAGCTACAGCCACTGGTATTACTGTGGTTCAGAAGACAGGTCGGAAACCAGATGGGTCGACTTCCGGCATACCAAATTTATTCGAAATAACAGTGCCGTCCGGCGTCTTTTTACAATATGTCCAAATAATTGGTGATAACGATCTGCTTGGGGATGGAACGAATACAGGCGTTACAGTATTCAATATTGACATTATCTATGCCGATAACATCAATAATAGTCTTAGTGACGCACAGCTGCCCGCTTCCATCACATTCTTTGACAGAACGACTACTGGCAAGTTGAAAACGTTGTATCTGGGTGGAGGTAATCTTGTTCAAGTAGATGAGCCTGTTAATCGTACAATAAAATTATTTGTTCAACCCCAATCGTCAAAAAAATGGGCAATTTCTTTAGGGTTTTAAAAACAAGTTACCATTGGTAAGCCAATTATATACAAAGGAGATTATAATGAGAATGGCTAAACGCGTTATTCTATTTCTGACCTTGGTTTTTTTCTGTTTAGTAAGTAAAGCGCAGACGTCACTGAATGGAAGGTTTTATATAAGTGGGGTTAGTGAAAATCCTACTACTACGACCTCGAACTTTTCGATAGAGGGGACATTTACAGATCCTTTATATATTCATAGTGCTGATGAAATTGCGAAGGGAGATATGATCGCTGACGTTGAAGGAAAGCTGTTTAGGATCGACCTAGTTACAACACCAGCTAACGGCTCTTCAAATATTATTGCAGATGTGACCTACATTTCTGGGGCTGTTGATGAATGGAATAGATATCCATCCTTGTTTCAGACCGGCACTCTTTTTAGGCCAACGCCAAATGGATATCCTTTAGTTACATATGATCCTGCATATACCAACGAAAACTTGAAAATAGCAATGCAAAATGCTGCTATTCTTGCAATAGATCAAACAGTTTCTGGATATAAGTCTGGTACAGAATTTCCCACCACCTCTAAACTAGGAGACGGCTTTTATAACACTACAGAGAAGAGACTATACATATATAACGGAACAGATTGGATGGGTGTAGGGAGCGGGATTTTGCCTAGCGGTACGGCGAGTGAATTTCCAAATCCTGCTAAAACAGGGGAGATGTTTTTTAATACAGAAGATAACTCCTCATATATTTATAATGGAACTATCTGGCTTAAGATCTCAACCAATGGCTCTGTTCCGAGCGGCATCATCAATCCAGATCCTTTAACCGTTACTGTCAATGAAGGCAGCCTGTTCTACAATACCTCAGATCATAAATTATATGTATATAACGGTACTGTTTGGATGCCGGCTGACAATATTTTACCAAATGGACAGATTTACGTAGGCAATACTACCAATATAGCAACTCCGGTGGCAATGTCGGGCGATGCAGCAATCAATAATAGCGGAAAGCTGACAATAGTAAACAAAGCCATTACAGACGAGAAGCTTGATAAATTACATATACCATTAAGTGGGTTTGCCAATCCTACGGATAATGTCTCGTTAGGTGATGGAACTACTAATAACAGGATCATAAATGTTGCCAATCCTACAGACAAGCAGGATGCGGCTACTAAAAACTATGTAGATGCCCTTTTTGGGAATCCTACAACATTGCTCACCCTGCCGGTCGGAAACTTCTTTATTGGTAATATCGCGAATAAGGCTGTGGCAGCCGCAAAAAATACAATTCCTCTTAGCGGATTTGGTGCTGCTGGGGCCAACATTTCCTTGGGTGATGGTACAACGAATTATAAGATCATAAATCTGGCAAATCCGACAGCTGCTCAGGATGCTGCTACAAAGAACTATGTAGATACCAGAGTGATAGACCCGGGTAGTATTACACTCGCTAATGGCAACTTATTCCAGGGTAACGCCACCGGAAAGGCTGCTTCTGTAGCTAAGAATACGATCCCAATCAGTGGTTTTGGTGCCGCCGCTGCCGATGTGTCTTTTGGCAACTTCAAAATAACGAACCTTGCCGAACCTTTGGATGCGCAGGACGGCGCGACAAAGAACTATGTTGACACTAAAACTCTTGATCCTGGCAATATTACTCTAGCAAATGGCAGCCTGTTTGTGGGGAATAGTTCCGGGAAAGCGACAGCAACTCTAAAAAGTGCCATTCCCCTTAGTGGGTTCGGTGCCGCTGGCGCCGACATTTCGTTAGGCAACTTCAAAATTACAAATCTGGGCACACCGCTTGCAGATTACGATGCGGCAACAAAGAAATATGTTGACGGATTGTTTTCAAATCCAAGCAGCAGCCTTGCTCTTCCATCCGGAAAAATATTTTTAGGAAACAGTTCAGGAACAGCAGTAGCATCTTCCACCAGTGCTATTCCAATTAGCGGGTTCGGAAAAGCCACCGGAAACATTTACCTGGGAGATGCAACAACGCAGTATAGCATAAGTTATCTCGCAGATCCCTTATACCCGCAAGATGCAGCAACGAAAAATTATGTTGATTCAAAGGCGGCTGGTTCCGGCTCTTTAGCGCTTGATGAAGGTTATGTGTATGTTGGAAATTCTTCGGGTCAGGCAGCAGGCGTTGCAAAAAATACAGTACCTGTAAGCGATTTTGGTGCAGCGGCGGCCGACTTGTCATTGGGTAATGGAACAACGAACCATAAGATTATTAACCTGGCGGATCCTACCACCGATCAGGAAGCAGCTACGAAAAAGTACGTCGATTCAAAGACTTCTTCTACTCAAACCGGGACTACAATGCCTTCTGCACCTAAGACGGGTGACAGTTTTTATTCTACAACAGACAACCGGCTCTATGTTTACAATGGAACAACTTGGGTACCAGTAGATAATGCTCTTCCCAACGGGCAACTGTATGTTGGTAACGCCTCTGGAGTCGCCGCTGCTACGGCTAAGAATACGATTTCACTTAGTGGATTTGGAGCGGCCGTCGCCGATATAGCTCTGGGTAACGGAACCGTTAATTATAAAATATCTAATCTGGCTGACCCGACTGCAGATCAGGAAGCAGCCACGAAGAAATATGTTGATTCAAAATCTGGTTCTGCTCCAACGGGCGGAACTATGCCTTCTAATCCAAAAGCCGGGGATAATTTCTATTCCACCACAGACAACCGGCTTTATGTATACAATGGTACCTCCTGGGTACCGGTAGATAACGCGCTTCCTTATGGCCAGCTATATCTTGGCAATGCTTCGGGTGTTGCGGTGGCAGCTCCCAAAACTTCAATCCCCCTTAGCGGATTTGGTGCTGCCGAGGCTAATATTTCTTTAGGAACTAATCGTATAACAGATCTGGCTACGCCGGTTGGAGCGGCAGATGCAGCTTCAAAATCTTATGTCGATGAACAGGTAGCTGCTGGAGGTGCGGATAATCTCGGTAATCACTCAGCTTCTGCTAACATAAAAATGGGAACGTATTTGATAAGTAAGGATGGGGGACTAAATGAGGGCCTTAGTTTTGACGACGCAGGCAGCGCGTCTTTCGCACAGAATGTAACTATAAATGGGAACCTTTATACACCCTCTGATCTAAGGTTAAAAATACATATAGAGACCCTTGGTTCTGTACTACAGCAAATAGATAAGATCAGGGGAGTAAGGTTTGAATATAAAGATCAGAAGAAATATGCTGCGGGTCAGAAAATAGGAATTATTGCGCAAGAACTGCAAAAAGTATATCCTGAAATGGTCATGAAAGGAGAGGATGGCTTTTTGAAAGTAGATTATACTCAGCTTACCGGAGCACTGATCCAAGCGATCAGAGAACAGCAGCAGCAGATGCGACAGCAGCAGCTGGAGATTAATGAGCTTAAACTCCGACTGGAAAAACAGCAGCAGCAGATAGATGCTATTCTTCTCAAGATCAAATAATACCGATTTGTCTCATCTATGTAAGTTGTAAAGCCTGGAGAAAGCATTGAAAAGACTACTACACATATCCGGAATCGTAATTCTCTTACTTTTTACAGGAATAGGTACGTCTTTCGGGCAGAACTACTTTAGGGTAATTGGTGGTATCCCTCATCTTCCGATGATAGACCCGTCATCCGTTGCTTCTCCGGAAACTGGTATGCTTATTTTTAGTGCTACTGATCCGAAGCCTATGATTTACACCGGTTCGGGTTGGGAGAGTTTATGCACGGGCAATATCAATGTTTCTTCTTCAAAGGAGTATTTTACGGTAAAAGACGGTATTCCGGTCCTCCCCGTTTTAACGAACAATCCCGTTGGGAACTCTTATCTCGGGTCTTTCTTTTACTCCCGGGTGAGCAGTTCTGTTGTTATCCATAATGGGAGCTCATGGGTGAAACTTGCACAAACGGGAAATGCGGAGTTTACGCCAAGTCCCGGTTTCTCTACAGGGATTGTTCCTGCAACATGTAAACTTCCTGTTTTAGCTCAGGAGCCAACGCCCGTGGGACTAACCGCTGGTGCGTTTTATCTAAATGCAACCACGAGGTCCTTTCGTTATTATACAGGATCTGAATGGAAAGATTTAAGCTGTGGAGCCCTTCTTACTACTAATGAAGTAGTCGGTATTACCGATTCCTCAGCTATCAGTGGAGGAACTATTACCAATACAGGTGGGTATGAAATATTATTAGAAGGGATATGCTGGAGTACTTCAGTCTTTCCGACCATCTCATTAATAACTAAGACCGAACTGCCAGGGACCGGACTTGGTCCGTTTACAAGCAAGTTGACGGGTCTGCTCCCCAATACTACCTATCATGTTCGTGCATATGCTATTACAAGTGCAGGTGTCTCTTATGGTGAAGACAGAGCATTTAAGACTGACTTTGCTGATCCTACCATTATAACAAGCCCCGTCACAGATATTAAAAATACTACGGTAGTAAGCGGGGGTGAGATTACTAAGGATGGAGGCGCTCAGATCACCGCCCGCGGAATAATATGGAGTACAAATCCGGAGCCAAAAGACGATCCGAATGCTATTGTAACTCAGGATGGATCAGGAGTAGGTCCTTTTCCAAGTACCCTTAACGGCTTATTAGAACTCACCACGTATTACATCAGAGCGTATGCCGTTAATGCTCACGGGAAAGCATATGGTAATATCGTGCAGGTAACCACTCCTCCGGCTACTATACCTGCTCTCTCCCCTCACATCAGTATTTTCGATATCACAGATAGCTCGGCAGTCAGCGAACTTCTCATTATAAATAATGGAGGGGCGCCGGTAACGGAAAGAGGTATCATATGGACAGACAGTATCAGCTTTGTTAAAGGGATATCCACAACTGTAAATAGTAGTGACATTGGTACATTCAGAACCAACCTGACAAAATTATTATCGGGAACTACTTATTATGTAAGATCCTTTGCAACAAATAAAGTAGGAACAGCTTACAGTAGTGATGTAAGTTTCAAGACTGCGACATGGGTCAACCTAACTACTACTCCGGCGACAGGAATCGGTCGTACTACCGCCTATAGTGGCGGAGAGATAACAAATAGTGGTCAGGCGCAAATAACGTCGCGGGGAGTATGCTGGAGCACGTCCAATAATCCTACGGCGGCGTTACCTACTAAGACCGAACAGGCAGTTACCAGTGGCAACGGCTTAGGTTTCTTTACGAGTTACCTTAGCGGTTTAAAACCGAACACAAAATACTATATAAGAGCTTATGCTATCAACACGCATGGGATATCATATGGTAATCTCGATAGCTTATCCACGATAGACTACCCTGTTGTCACCACCACGCCAGTATCGTCTTTCTCCAGTTTTACCGCTAACTGTGGAGGTTATGTTGTAGACGAAGGTGGATTGCCGGTAACTAAAAGAGGAGTATGCTGGAGCATTAACGCAAATCCTGCTATAGGAGAGGCTGGTGTACGATATACCAGCAACGGCTCAGGCCCTGGTGTCTTTAACAGCCAGATCGTCAATGTAACCCCTAATGTTACCTATCATATACGGGCTTATGCTATGAATGAGCTTGGCATTTCCTATGGTGCTGATACCACATTCTTTTTAGAACCCTCTGCACCTGTCGTTAACACCATAGAAGCTACTGATGTTACTATTACCTCGGCTAACACGGGTAGTGACGTTATAAGTAATG
>DALYUO010000133.1:5291-7591 GCA_031981225.1 Pararcticibacter sp. | reverse complement strand
GACAGGGGAATCATGTGGGGGACTGCAGATCCTTTAAATGATCCATCAGCCACTAAGATCAGTGATCCCAACGGTGGGAGAGTTCCGGTAGCACTTACAGCGTTGCTTGGAAATACAACATATTATGTGAGGGCTTACGCAACCAATAGTATCGGAACCACATATGGTGACCTGGTTCAGTTCACAACCTTAGATGTCACTCCTCCGGTTCTTAGTTCTACTATTCTTCAGATAACAGGTATTACCAATACCGAAGCTAAAGGTCAGATCACTATTGTTAATAATGGCGGAGCGCCAATAACTGGTCGGGGATTGATTTTGAGTACCGACAAAGTAACGTTTGAAGACTGGCCTGCTCCTTTTGACGACATCGATTTAGGTACATATAAAGTTGACCTTGTAGGTCTGATCCCGGGAATAACATATTACGTGCGGGGATATGCTGCGAATAGTAAAGGTATTACATATACCGATGAAACAACATTTACTACAAGCCTTCTTGCAAATGTTATTACTGATACCGTAAGCAGTATAACCGGGTCGACAGCAATCTGCGGCGGTGAAGCAATTGATAACACAGAACCGAAACTCCTCGCAAAAGGTGTTTGCTGGAGTACGAGTCCTCACCCGGTGGTTGATGGTGGCTACAGAACATCAGAAGCTATAACCGGAGACGGTTTAGGGAAATTTGTGAGCAGGATTTCGGGATTAATGCCAAATACCACCTATTATGTTAGAGCGTACGCCACCAACAGCAAGGGAACAGCTTATGGTAACGAACATAGCTTCCTGACAGCTACATTGCCAACTCTTACTACCAATCCAGTAACGGAAATTACCAGTATATCAGCTGTCACCGGAGGAAATGTTGATTTTGATGGCAGGATACCGGTAACTGAAAGAGGAGTATGCTGGAGCGCTTATGGAACTCCGCAGATAAGTGACCGTCATATTGCCAGCGGTGCTGGAAAAGGGAGCTTTACCTGTTCAATTACAGGACTTTTGGGGAATACAACATATTATGTACGGGCCTATGCAAAAAATACGATAGGTGTAGAATATGGTAATCTGATTGTTTTTACAACCGGCCCGGTGTCACTTGCTACACTAAGTACAACCGCTGCTAGTGAAATGTCAAGTACTACCGCCATTAGCGGGGGTACGCTTATAACAAATGGAGGGGAATCACCCACGACAGTAGGCGTTTGCTGGAGTACTCTGCCTAACCCTACCATTACAGAAAATTACGCGAATACCAGTTTGGGAACCGGCACTTTCACCGCCAAGCTCACCGGACTTATGGGTAGCACGAAGTATTATATACGGGCCTATGCTATTAATAGTGCGGGAGTAGCATATGGAGATGAGCTGACCTTCATTAGTGCACCGCCGGTTCTTGCTACTCTGACCACTACAGAACCACGGGAAGTAGGAGGTACAACAGCCGTGAGCGGAGGCTTTATTTCCAGCAATGGAGGAGCCGAAGTTACTCTGAGGGGATTATGTTGGGGAACCAATCCGAATCCTACTCTTGTAGATAATTTTGCAAACGCGGAAGGCGCTGGCAGCGGCAGTTACTATATCAACATGAGTGGTTTGACTCCTCAAACCAAGTATTATATAAGGGCTTTTGCGGTCAACAGCGAAGGACTGGTTTACGGAAACGAGCTTAGCTTCTCTACATTTACGACTCCAACGCTTACTACAACTCCGGTTACCTCTATTAAAAGCACCACGGCCAGCAGCGGTGGAAATATTGAGAAAGACGGCGGAGTTATCGTAACTACCAGCGGAATTTGTTGGAATACTACCGGAAGTCCTACTATAAATGATTCTCATACCACTGGGGGCACAGGGATAGGAACCTTCATTCATAACCCTACTGGGCTTATGGGCAATACTACTTATTACGTGAGGGCATATGCAACCAACAGTGCAGGAACAGGATATGGCAATGAAGTAGTATTTACTACTGCTCCTCCTATGCCGGCAACACTTACAACAAAAGTTACTTCGAGCACTGATGGGATTACAGCTTTGAGCGGAGGGAATGTGACCGACAATGGTGGAGGAATTATTTCGACGACCGGAGTTTGCTGGAGTATTATTCCTGGATTTAGCCCGGATACGGTCACAAGTAACAGAACTACGCAACCAGGAGTAGGTAGCTTCAATATAACCATAAAAAGCCTTACACCGGGTACTCTCTATTATGTGAGAGCTTATGTTATAAGTAATGCGGGCATTTCATATGCATCAAATGAGTTGAGCTTCACAACGCCTAAGCTGGCTCAGATAGC
>DALYUO010000133.1:0-5281 GCA_031981225.1 Pararcticibacter sp. | reverse complement strand
ACCTCAACACCTGATACTTCTTTAGTTAAAAGAACAACAGCAGTTGGAGGCGGAGAGATTATTGATAATGGAGGGGTTTCTATAACGAACAGCGGGTTGTGCTGGAATACAACTGGGGAGCCAACAACAAAAGATGCTCATACCTCAGAAGGTCCGGGATTGGGAAGCTTTATTCATAATATTACCGGTTTGCTTGGAAGTACGACTTATTATGTCAGAGCGTATGCTGTGAATAGTGTAGGAACAGCATATGGTAATACCGAGGCCTTTACAACGCTTCCTCCTGAGGTAGCGACTCTTACAACGAATATTCCGTACCCTACGTCAAGTACCTCCGCTGTTTGTGGGGGTAGTATAACCAGCAACGGAGGCGCGATGGTGACCACGCGCGGTTTGGTATGGAGTCTTTCTCCGAATTTTAATCCCGACACTGTAACTCTTAATAAAACCGCCCAAACAGGTTATTATACCGGTAGCTTCTCTGTCAACATGACTGGTTTGAAAAAGGGTACGATTTACTACGTGAGGGCATATGTTATTAACAGTGTTGGCACAGCTTATGGTGATGAGGTGAGTTTCATGACTCCTGAATTTCCCGTACTTACTACTAATTATACTTCACCAACCGGGCCTAACTCAGCCAGGGGAGGCGGAAATATAACAGATGATGGAGGCAGCAATATAAGCTCAAAAGGTCTTATCTGGAGCACCGTTCCAAATTTTGTTCCTGATGTTACCACTAATCCAAATAAAACCTCTGAAGGAGGCGATAAAGGTAATTTTTCAAGTATTATCACCGGTTTATTAGGCAGTACCACTTACTATGTTCGCGCTTATGCCGGAAACGTGGCTGGAGTTAGCTATGGAAACCAGTTAAGTTTTACAACAGATCCTCCTAAATTCGCTACAGTAAGTACCTACCGTTTGGAAACAATTGATGGTGTTACGGATATAAATGCTACCGGTAATATAACGGATGATGGCGGGGCGGCGGTTACTACACGTGGTTTTGTTTGGAGCGAATTCCCTAATTTCAATCCTGACACGGTAGTCTTTAATAAAACAGCACAAACCGGGACTGGTATAGGCCATTTTGGAGTAAGGATCAAGGGCTTAAAGCAAGGAGTTAAATACTATATCAGACCGTATGCTATAAATAGTGTAGGTGCCGCTTATGGAAATGAGTTGAGCTTTACCTCATTAAGTGTGCCGGTTCTTACTACGACCCCCATTACTGGATCAGCCACAGGCTATACCGCTCTAAGTGGTGGAAATATCACATGGTCAGGCGGATCTTCAGTGTACAACAGGGGAGTTGTCTGGAGTACAGGTATTCATCCTACTACGGGCTTGTTTACTAAGACCACAGAAGACAGAGGTACAAACTTTGTGAGCAAGCTAACGAAGTTAAATCCAGTTACTACTTATTATGTGAGGTCTTACGCTATTAATGCTTTGGGTACCGGATACGGAGATGAAATAAGCTTTAAAACGCCGGCGGCGATCCCGGTTTTAACTACAACAATTATATCAGCAACGTCTGCCAGCTCTGCTGTCACCGGAGGAGAAATTACAAGTGATGGAGGAGCTCCTGTTACGTCCCGTGGGGTGAGATGGAGCACGACTCCTAATTTCAATCCTGATACTGTAACTTCTGCTCAAACAAGCGACGGAGTTGGTATTGGTGCTTTCACAAGTAATGTAACTGGATTAAAAACAAGTACAACATATTATGTAAGGGCTTATGCAACGAACAGTTCCGGCACGGCCTATGGCAATCAGGTAAGTGTATCGTTATATCCTACCTCTCCTGTTCTGGCTCCTACAATAGTTAAAGATTTCACCGGGTATGCCGCTGATTGCGTTGGAGAAGTAACCAGTGATGGTGGGTCTGCTGTTCTGGCGAGAGGTTTGTGCTGGGCTACCGCTTCTAATCCAACTATTAAAGATAGTAAAATTGCCCTTGGTTCAGGCGACGGTAAATTTGAAGGTACTATTACCGGTCTGCAGCCTAACACCTTGTATTATGTCCGCTCTTACGCAACCAATAACATTGGTACTGCATACGGTCTGGAGAAAGTCATCCTTACGTCTGCGCTCCCAACTCTAAGTTCAACAGCTGCTGCCACAGATGTCTTCACTACGACTGCTACCAGCGGCGGTGTGATTACTGATGATGGCAGAACGCCAATCATCGCCCGTGGAATATGCTGGAGTACTTACAGTAATCCCACCATTGCCTTGGCAACTAAAACCGTTGACAATACAAGTACCGGCATCGGTAGCTTTACCGCTAAAATGACCGGACTTACACCAAATAAACTTTACTATGTCAGGGCATATGCTACCAACAGCGTAGGGACAACCTATGGTAGTGAAATATCATTTACTACTGCTGAAGTAATGCTTCCTGTTGTAACAACAAGTAAGGTTATTTCAATAACCGGCACATCTGCAGTGGGTGGTGGTGAAATAACAGATGATGGAGGTATGCCTATAACGTCCAGTGGAATATGCTGGGGGACTATTAGTACTCCTACCACGGCAAATTCTAAAACAACGAATGGTCCTTTGGTCCTTGGTCCTATTACAGGTAACATACCGGGATTGTTACCGAACACAAAATATTATGTGCGGGCATATGCTATTAATAGTTTAGGTACAGGGTACGGAAATGTAGAAACCTTTACCACGCTGACTCTGCTTCCAAAAGTAAGCGTACCTCAAATAACAAATGTTACGCTGCTCTCAGGTGATGCTACGGCTACTGTCACCGATAATGGTGGAGGTGAAATAACAGATCGTGGTTTATTCTGGAATACTACGGGAACAGCTCCTTCTGTGACAGATAATTCTTTCAGCAACGGAGCGTCAGGTACTGCAATTGCCTACTCACTGAAGAATCTTTCTCCCGGTACCAAATATTATGTATGGGCATATGCTACCAATAGTCAGGGTACAGTTTATAGTGCAAGCCCTGGAACCTTTACAACTCTTTCATTGCCTGTACTTACCACTACTGTTCTTACTTCTATTACCTCTACTACTGCCAAAAGCGGGGGATATATAACCAGCCAGGGCAGTGCTGCGGTAACAAAGCGGGGAGTATGCTGGAGCACGGTGTTCCCTCCTGTCGCAACAGATGCTCATGTAGATGATGCTAGTGGCGGGCCAGGTAAGTTTATTTCAAATCTTACAGGACTACTCGAGCGAACCACATACTATGTTCGTGCGTATGCTACTACTAGTCTGGGTACCAGCTATGGTAACATTGAAAGTTTTACTACAATGTCTATGGCAAGACTTAATACCGTAGACGTAACCTCTGTTACCAGCAATACTGCTGTTTGCGGAGGAGAGATAACAGATAATGGAGGCGCACCTGTGCTTGTCTGGGGACTATGCTGGAATACTACTGGTACTCCTACAACTGCCGGTAGCAGGACCGAGAACAATACAGGTGTGAGTGCCAGCTTCCTTAATAACATGACAGGCCTGTTGCCTAACACTATTTATTATGTAAGAGCTTACGCCATAACCAGTCAGGGTACTGCTTATGGTAATACTGAAAGTTTTATTACGCTGGCGTCAACACCGAAACCAAGTGCTGTAACATTATCAAATATTACAGGATCATCAGCGACTGCTTCTGCGACAGTGACGTCAAATGGTGGTGCAGAAATATTAGACCGGGGAATCCGCTGGAATACAACAGGCATAGGGCCCGCTACTACAGACAGCACTATTTCTAATGGTTACTTTGCCACCAATATAAGTGCTACGTTAAAGAATCTTTTACCGAATACAACATATTATGTCTGGGCGTATGCAACAAGCGCTGTGGGTACAGGTTACAGCGCTACACCAGCAACATTTAAGACTCCTCAGTTGGCTACTATTACAACAACCAGGCCATCAGGTGTTACCGGTAATACAGCCGTAAGTGGTGGGAACATCACCGGTGATGGGGGAGCAGCTATTACAGAAAGAGGTGTTTGCTGGAGTACAGGAAAGCCGCCAACCATCCTTGAAAGTAAACAGCCATATAGTTCCGGTGGAACAGGAAGTTATGCATGTACTATCACAGGTTTAACGGGAGGTGTTAAGTATTATGTGCGTGCATATGCAATTAACGGGGCTGGTGTAAGTTATGGGAATTTAGATAGCTTAACCACATTGACTACACCGGGCATGGTCACTACTGCTGTAACGGCCATTACCTCTAATTCGGCTACCACAGGTGGCAATATTTCAAGTGACGGTGGCGCAGCTATTACGGTAAGGGGTGTATGCTATAGTACGACAAATAACCCTCCCACGATTGCAGATAGCCGTCTCGTAAGTACTACAACAGGGACAGGTAACTTTACAAGTAACCTTACGGGACTATTACCTGTTACTACATACTACGTGAGGGCCTATGCTACCAGCTCTATTGGGACAGCTTATGGTAATCTGGAAATATTTACTACTTTACCGGTACCGCCAACCGTAGGACCTGTTACTATATCTTCCATAAGCGGTGCTACCGCAGATGCGACTGCTATTGTTACAGATGGAGGAGGAGCCGAAGTCACAGTAAGAGGTCTCTGCTGGAATACAACCGGAAATCCGACGATATCAGATTTTGTTCTTCCTTTAGGTACAGGCACTGGTAGTCTAGCAGGTAACCTGACAGGCCTGATCGAAGGACCGACCTACTACGTACGGGCATATGCGACCAATGCAGGTGGTACAAGCTATAGTTCAGTTGCTACTACCTTTAAGATCTGTCCAACCTTTACAGCGATCCATGTTGCCGGGCTGAATGGGGCGCCGGTGGACAAGACAGTAAGCTATAAATCAATCAGCAGTACGGTGTCGGGCTCTGCGCTATGCTGGCTGACCCAGAACCTTGGTGCCGACCGGCAGGCCACCTCGGCAAGTGATGCCACCGAAACCTCAGCCGGCTGGTACTGGCAGTTCAATAATATACAGGGTTATAAGTATGAGGGGACGACCCGTACGCCGGCAACACCGGCCTGGAGCGCATGGCCGTCAAGCAACAACGGTGCCACGGACTGGGTTGCAGCGAATGATCCGTGCAGCCAGTTGCTGGGTCTTGGCTGGCGTATACCGACCAATGCAGAGTTAGCGGCCGCAGATGGGGCGCCTCAAAACTGGGCGACAGCAGCAGATGCCTATAACTCGGTGCTGAAACTTCATATGGGAGGCTATCTGTCGTATGATGCAGGGAACCTGACGACCACCCGCGGCAGCGCCGGATATTACTGGAGCAGTA
>DALYUO010000132.1:5824-14134 GCA_031981225.1 Pararcticibacter sp. | reverse complement strand
ATGCTTTTTATGATGTAATGCATTTACAAAACTGACTTGAGACTTTGAAAGCATATTATACCTTTCGTATTTTCTTTGCTGCAAGTATACTGTTTTTAACAGTTATATTGGGTGGATGTTCGGCCACCCGCTACCTGAATGAAGATCAGGCTTTAGTTAAAAAGGTGAAGCTAAAGGGTATAGACAACGACCTTAAAGAGAGTGCGTCGTTATATGTACAGCAGGAAATAAGGCCTAATTCGTGGTTTAATCTGGCTCTGTATAATATGCTTAACACGAGCAACGGGAAGTACCGTACAGGGCGTGTAAGGAATATTGGCGAGGCGCCGCATCTGCTGGATAGCTCCCTAGTTGATATATCACGTCGTGAGATCGAGAAATTCCTGGTTTATAAAGGCTTTTTTAATGCTGATGTTAAAAGTGATATCAGAGTGAAGAATAAAAAGGCCTATATTACCTTTACAGCCGAACAAGGTCCCGCATTTAGCATCCGCAATTTCACCTATGATATTCCGGATACTGCTGTCAGAAAGCTTTATGAAAAGAACAGGCCGTCTTTCACAAAGATCAGAAGTGGCAACCGGTATGACATCGATTCGGCCATGAATGAAATCAATAGCACATATAATCTTATGAAGGAAAATGGCTATTACGATTTTTTAAAGCAATACATTCACATTAACCTTGACAGCACTCTTTATTCCGGTAGGGTAGATCTTAAGTTTCAGATTTACAATCCTCCGGGAAAATCGTCGCATCCTGTATATTTTATAAATAATGAAACTACAGTCGAAATCAAAAACAGCAGCGGGAGAGTAAGGAACATTACACCGGATAGTGGTATTGTTGATTCGAGTTTATACTTCAAAGATTATTCACATCGTTTCAGGTTCAAACCACTTTCACGCTATATCTTTTTCAGATATGGCGAAAGATACAATGCGTCGCGTGAGAATTTGACGTACGACAGGTTGTATGAACTCAACGTATTTCGCAGCATCAAGATTGATTATGAAAAAGACCCGGACAGCAGCAGCTTGAATGTCCACATCGAAGCAACGCCACTAAAGAGAATGAGCAACCGGGTGGAAGGGGAGTATACGTTCAATTCGGGGCGGAATGGTTTCAATATTGCAAATACCTACACCAACAGAAATCTGTTTGGTGGTTCAGAACAATTGGATATTAAGCTGCGTTATGGTATTCTGTTTGACTCGCGTGAGGGTAGAAAGCTTCTTGGAAATGTATTCAACCGCGATTTTCAGATAGGAGTTAATTTAATTATTCCCCGTTTGCTGGTGCCTTTTAATATTCCTTCAAAAATTGGCACGGGAATTCCTCATACTACATTTTCAAGTAGTATGCAGGTGTTTGATCAGCCCGGGGCATTCAGAAACAGACTTTTTATTAATTCAATAACATACGACTGGCTTCAGGACAAGAATAAACTTCATAGTTTGACCCCGGTAAACATCGAATACCGGGATGGGATGCTCGATCCTGCTTTCCGTGATTCGATTCGCGCATTGGGGTATGAGGCATATATTCGAACTAACGACCGTAGGTATTTTAACATTGGAAGTATGTATACCTTTACCTACAACGCTAATAAGCTAAATACATACGGCGATTTCTTCTACTTCAGGGGCCTTGCTGATGTAGGCGGAAACACTCTGGGGCTTTTTACGAATATCTTTAAATTTCATAAGGACAGCACCGGTTCGAGAACTTTTATGGGACTTCCTTATCTTCAGTATGCAAAGACTGAGATAGATCTTCGCTATTATAAATATTTCAGGGGAGAGCGGCAGCTGGTTTTTAGATTAAATCCGGGAGTAGTGTATCCATACGGGAATACAGACGAAATACCCTTTGAACGAAATTTTTATGCCGGCGGATCGTCGGGAGTAAGAGCATGGCAGGCCCGCTCACTTGGGCCCGGTAATTATAACAGGGCGAGCTTGAAAGATGAAGAAACAAGGAAGAATTTCACCTATCTTGATCAATATGGAGAGATTAAGCTGGAAGGTAATATAGAATACCGGTTCAAGATCATGAATAACTTTATAGGCTCGAAGCTTAAAGGGGCGGCATTTACCGACTTTGGAAACGTATGGCGTTTAAGGGAAAACAAAGATGTTGGAGGGGGAGAGTTTTACTTTGATAAGTTCCTCGGTCAGCTGGCTTTAGGTGCAGGCGCGGGACTGAGGTTTGATCTGCAGTATTTTGTTTTTCGGCTAGACGTCGGTGCAAAAATCAAAGACCCACAGTTTACAGGCTCGAAACAATGGGTCATAAAGCACCTTTTCAATAAAGACGAACGTAACGAGTTTAAGGACGAGTATTCGAAGACGAATGCACCCGACCGGTATCGTTTTCTTCAATATAATTTTGGTATTGGAATGCCATTTTGACCTCAGCTAAAAACGGACTTTATTCCATCGAAGACCGTCTCGAATATAGTGGGAAGGCCAAGCCCCTTATTGGAATTAAAAAGCAGGAATACCACTAAAATAATAACCGCAAAGACGATGAACTTCCGGAAAACGCTTGCCAGGATCACCAGTATCAGAGGTATCAGCACCAGCATCATCCAGTTTATCTTAACTGGGTTAAGACCGCTTTCTTTTTTTACAACGTAATAGAGTTTGGCGTGCGTCCCATTGTCATTACGATGTTTTAAATAAACAAATGTCGACTTCCCAATCTGCTGTGGTGCAACCGCAATACCGTCATTGAATTTAAGTTCCTGTTTAAAGCCGTTGATGCTGAACAGAAATGGACCATTCACTCCTTCCAATGGTTTCTCACTCTCATCAGCTGCTATAATAGCAAGCTTGTCATTTTTAAGAAGATTCTCTTTTACGATAAAGTTATTTAAAGAATCGCTTTGGGCTAGTGCCTTTCCCTGAAGAAGAACCACGATAGTGAAAAAATATAATACTGTTTTCATATTATTCTAAACAACGTTTATTGTATAAAGCGTATCCTATGTGAAACATCACGCCATATCGTTTCTGATCATCGTCGTAATGATTGAAACTGAGACTGACCGGACCCACAGGTGAATGATAAACGACCCCGGCTGTCATAGCATACGAACGTTCAGCAAAGATACCTTTGTAGGCGGTGGATTGCAGATTTTTTTTTCCGAATGGTTCGATAGGCTGGAAGATATAAGCTTCGAGCCGCATGTCTAAATTTTTATTAAACGAAAAGATATTCTTTAGTCCGAGTGCTGTATATGAATTAGCTCTGAACCTTTCCAGATAAAGTGACTTCGAATCCTGTAGTGGAAAAAAGGCAGGTGCACTGAGAACAGTAGACTTATAGTTACTGAAATGAGGCTTATTGCTGACAACCGTTTCGAAAAGATAGCCTAAAGAATAAATCTTCCTCGAGAAAACATATTGTTCGTTGCTCGCCTTTAACCTGAACCATTCGCGGTGGTGCTTTTCCGGCCTGAGATTATCATATTCAGGCTCATCTCTGAATGTGTTGCCGGGACTATAACGCTCCGATCCAGAGTAGAATGAGCCATTCAGTGCAAAATTAAGACCTCTGCTAGCGTACTGCTTCCTGTTCAATGTATTTCTTTCGAGGCTAAATCCTGCTGTAAAAGCATCAAAACGTGTGTGATCGAGTATATCGCCGGTTGTAAATGTATTGTCGGGACTGTAACTATCTTCGAAGTTTATATAGCCACTTTGGATTTCCAGCTTTCCGTTATGTGATAATGGAATTCCGCCCTTGAGTACAGCCTTGCGGTCGGACTGCTCAATATAAAGCGGATTGACATTGGATAAGAAGATTTTGCTGGAGTTCAGGTAATTCCAATGATTATAGGTGAACTCACCTTCAATGTAAAACGGCCGGGTGGTTGGAAAATCAATGCGTGTGGTAGCCTGGGCTGACTCATAGAACCTGCCAAAATAGAAATTAGTGCTAATAGTATAGGATTTTCGCCTGAGATAATTGTATTGCAGACCCACATAGGTATTACTAATGGGTCTTGTCGAAATAAACGCCCCCAGGTCGACTTTGAAGTTCCTCTCAGGCCGTACCTGCATTTCGAAGTTATAAGAATCAGTTTCCTGCTGGTATACCATTTTTGGATAGACGGTCCCGAAGTTATCGTCCGCCACTACACGGTAGTATCCCTCTCGTACATCATGCAGGTCAAGACGCGTCTTGCTTTGCCCGAAAAGTTTTTGTATATATTTCTTTTGCTGAGAGTTTATCCCTGTTACTTTGATCGAATTAAATTGCAGAGGGTCCCTTTTATTATGGAAGGCATCTCTCTTCGTTTTTAATTCTGCCGGTGTAATTCTTCTTTCCACTGCTTTTTTTATAGCCGGCATCTCAGCCATTGTAGCGTCATAACCCCTTTTTATCAACTCTTTCACAGGCGAAAAATTAGAACTGGTATAGCCGGTGATATCCGGCTGAATATAAACGCCGTTCTTGCCTATTGTAGTGGAGTCAGTTTTTGAGAGGAACATGTATAACAGAAAATGATCAATAAGCTTCTCGTCTATGTCTTTTGGATATTCATTGAAGATTTTGGAAGACACGTTCGTTCCTATGATAAAGTCGGGCTTAAAATCCTTTTTCATGACATCCACCGGAAAATTATTATACAGCCCGCCATCAAATACATATTTGTCGTTCACTTTAACCGGCCTGTATATAAAAGGAACAGCCAAAGTGCCTCGTACTGCTTCTACCAGGCTGCCCTTATCTACTACAATTGTCTTTTCTGAAAGAACATCCGATACTACACACCTAAAGGGCACGAAAAGATTATCGAAGTCGTTTCTCGCATTGGCAGAGGCTTGAGATAGGAGTTCAAATAAAGCAAAGTTCAGGGGAATATCGCTTATGATACTTGACCCAAACTTAGCATGGAGACCTGTGTCAATTTGAAGTTTTATAGACACCACCGAGGGGTTATCTGGTTTCTTTTTAAAGTAATGCTTGTAATTACTTTCGAATTTGCCGTTGATCCAGTTTTGGAAATCCGTACTTAGCGCAAGATATTCAATCTCAGAAGGAGAGTAGCCTGCAGCATATAAGCTCCCTACTACGCCGCCCATTGACGTTCCGGTAATGTAGTCAACAGGAATGTTGTTTTCTTCCAGAGCTTTTAATACACCAATGTGAGCCAGCCCTTTGGCGCCTCCCCCGCTGAATACCAGCCCCACTTTCTGCGCTTCAGCTATATTGATGCAGAAAACAAGCAAGAAAAACAGCAGTCTGAATGGAAAAGAATTCACCCGATAAAAGTACCAATAAAAAAAGTTCCGCCCTTTAGGGGACGGAACTTTTTTCAGCATTGAGATATTAGCTATTAAAAAGAATAACCGACAGAGAATGACAGGACACGGTTTGTTACTTTTCCGTTTCCTCCTTCACCTCCCGGGCGCAGATCGGATAATCCAAGGCCGTAACCAGCGCCAACGTTAAATCCGCTGTTCAACTGGACGCCGCCGATGAAGTTTACACCAAAGTCGCCTCGTTTTAAATCATTTTCGCTCGCATCATCGCCATAGGAAAGATCACGGGTGCCTTCGGCATACGCTTCACCGAGATTACCCGATACTTTTCGCTCGCCCGACACAGCAAAGGCTGCGTAGGGACCGGCTCCCAGATAAAGGTTGGTGCCCGTTGCGCCTAATGGTAACTTGCCGACAAGGTTCACCGGAATTTCGATATAGAGTGAGTTGTCCTTTGCCTCCCCGTTTAACACGCTAGAGGTCTGTTTGCCTCCCTTTCCTTGTAAGGAGATACCGGGCTGGAAGCTAAATCCGTTTGTAACGGGTATGTCGGCATAACCAGTAACATGGAAATTGGTATTTGCTTCTGATTCTAAATCATCGCCATCTGTGTTTGTGAAATGGTATTTTGGTAGACTAACACCTGCTTTCAATCCCCATTTTACAGGAGACACAGAGCTTGTTTGAGCAAAAGCAGCACTTCCGATTAGGAATCCGGCTGCGAGTAGAGCTATTTTTTTCATTGTTTTCAATTTTAATTTAAAATATGTGTGTTGCCCTGACTCGTTCAATTTGCACACCAAAACGTGCAAAAACTAAAAACAGCTTCAGAAAGAGCGTTTTACGTTATTCGAAATATTTTGGCATATATATTAAATGATTTGTTTGCAGGTCAATTTGTCTTCCAAAGCAGACAATTGCAGTATCCAAGAGCAACAGATTACTCGAACTCCTTACTCTTATTTTTTCAAATGAAACTTTAGAATGTAAAAAACGTAGAATACCGAACGCTTTAGGGAAATACGTTTAAACGCGTGATTGACGGCGTTACAGAACAAGATTGCCGGAACATTTGGAGATAAATAAATTAACGCATATATGAAGAGATACTTACTAATTGCCGGTGTACTGGGTTTATTTACAGTGTCCTCCTGTAAAAGGTCTGAGGTGGCAGAGCCTAAAATTACCAATCTTGAAGACATTATTGTCCCCGAGGGCTTTACCTGGGAGAACTCAAGAGAAGTGACTTTTAGTATCGGTGTTTCTGATACAAGATTCCAGGATGCTATTCACCGAATAGCCATTTATGATGGCGACCCATCTCTCGGGGGATCGATGATTACAGGCGGGGCCGCCTCGCTTGTCAGTTCTTTTAATGTTAAAGTTTCTCTTGCGTCAGTTATCAATGTCGTTTATGTTGTAAAAGCAGCTCCTGATGGCTCGGAGGTTATAGAGAAGGTAGAACTGAATGCGACTAATATATCTTTGTCGATTGGGGCCCAAAGTATAACCCGCACGTTGATGGCAAGCAGCGCTTTGCCCCGGCTTATGAGTACAGCTGGCCAGTCTGCCGTCTCTTCATCGCAGGATTGCAATACGGGTTGTACGACTACTATAACTACCAGCACTCAAATCCATTCGAATAATGATAATGAAGTGATTTGCATTACAGGAAGCAATATTACTGTATCCTTAAATATAAATGGCGGAACAGTAAGGATTTGCGGGTCGAATGTACTCGTCTCCGACGCCAACTTCAATAATTCATCCAAGCTAATTATATCTCCATCTGCATCGGTCACGTTTAATAGTTTGAATATTAACGGCTCTTCTTCTTCTTTCGAGAACTATGGGACTGTTACAGTAAACGGCACGTTTTCTCCGGGTGGTATTGCAAGTAACGGTGGAACACTGACCGTCAAAAATGATTTTAACCTGAATAGCGGATCAACATTTACGAATAGCGGTGTTTTAAACATTGCTATGAGTATGAACGTGAATACAAGCAACATTTCTCTTAATACCGGAAAGATTATAACGGACAGCGATTTTAAATTAAACGGAGGGAGCCGTTTTATAAACAATTGTTCTCTCTGGATAAAAAAACAATTCCATAACAATTCGGAAATGAAAAATTATGGCCTCATAAAAGTTGATAACGAAACAGTTATTAATGGAGGATCGGTTACTGCTCTATATAACGGTGCAATGCTTAAGACTGTCAATATGACGATGAACGGGATGGTAACCGGGAGCGGGTCGACCTCTCTCATAAAAGTTTCGGCACGGACAGTAATAAACGGCGGGGCAGGAGCAACGGGCGCGATTCAATATTGTGACCAGAATGGAATTGAAACAAACTATGGTTCATTTTCCAATGGCGCTGCTCAGGGTTGTAGTCTTTATATCCCTATCACAGCCTGTAATTCAGAAGGAAACGGAGTTGCTCCGGTTCAAGATACCGATGGGGACGGCGCTGCTGACGCGATCGATGCTTATCCGAACGATGCGTTAAGGGCCTTCAATAATTATTACCCGTCTAATTCGGCCAATGCTGCTTCTACTCTTGCTTTTGAAGACAGATGGCCTTTAAAGGGTGATTACGACCTGAATGATATCATAATTTCTTATCGTTATAATATTATAACCAATGCTCAGAATAAGGTGGTTCAGGTAAGCGCTACCTATAACCTGCACGCCACGGGAGGTACTTATCAAAATGGATTTGGCGTAGAGTTCCCCTTAAACCGTTCAGACGTCAGTACTTTGACAGGGGGAACGCTTGAGGCCGGACAGACGAAGGCCGTAGTAGTCCTGTTCAGCAATTCCAGGAACGAACAAAGTGCCTGGAATACAAAGCCGGGAGAAGAAGTCGCGGCGACTAAAACCTATATAGTTAATTTTAATGTTCAAAGCCGACCGGCGCTTAGCAGTTTCGGACTGGGCGCCTACAACCCTTTTATATGGCATAATAACCTGGGTCGGGGGTATGAGACTCATCTTGCGGGCAAAACGCCAACATCACTCGCCAACT
>DALYUO010000132.1:1873-5814 GCA_031981225.1 Pararcticibacter sp. | reverse complement strand
GTCCTTTAACTACCCCGTTGAAGGAGTAGATATCTCGAGGGCCTATCCGAACTTTGTAAAATGGGCTGGATCAGGAGGCGTAAGCTATACAGATTGGTTTAGCAATACCGCACAGGGTTACCGCGATAACGCCTTACTATTCCTGAAATAGATCTGAATACAATCTATAAAGCGGGGAATTATTTGCACATCTAAGGTGAAAATAGTTCCCCGCTTGCTTTTAAAAGTGTCCTACGTTGCTAAAGAAGTGGTTTTTTTTTCTGGCATTACTTTAGCAATTAAGAGGACAACATGAAAAGAATTTTACTCTTAGCTGCTTTAGGTGGTATCCTTAGTGTTACATCCTGTACAAAAGACAATTCCACTCCGTCGACAGAATCTCTGAAGATGGAGGACCTCGTAGTTAGAGAGGGATTTGACTGGTCAACAACGAAGGCGATAAAATTTAATATCGGTATAACCGATTCCCGGTTTGCAAATGCAGAGCATACCATCTCTATTTACGACGGAGATCCGGCAAATGGAGGCAATATTGTTTCTACGGGTAAGGCGTCGTTAATAAGGGCATTCATAGAAAAGATCAATTTTTCATCGGCAGTTAAAGATGTTTACGTTGTAAAAACATCGCCTGATGGTTCGACTATTACTGAAAAAATAGCAATCAATAGTACCGAAGTTTCGATCGCTTTTGGCCAGCAAAAAAGCAGTTCTTCTATATCGTCAGTTTCGGGAAAGAGTATCATTTCCATTAGCGCCGATAACATGGCTTGTCCGGCTGGATCAACGGTAATAAATTCTAACATGGGTTGGTCGAGCGTGCCAGCAGGCCAAACACAGTGTGTTACCGGGGATGTAAGGATTGACGGAATGAACATATACGGGACCTTGAGGATCTATGGTAATGTAAGGAGCGAAAACCTGTCCGTTTATGGAGGTGGTAAGATTATCATTGTTAACGGGGGAACCTTCACCGGGAAGATCTTCCAGCAAGCTTCCAATGCTTATGTGGAGAATAATGGTGAAATTAATACTTTGGCTTACGACGATTTTTCCACAGGCGGTGAATTTGTAAACAACGGAATACTTAAAACCAAGAGGTTTTCTGTAAATACATCTTCTAAATTTATAAACGCGGGAGAAGTTACCACTTTAGGTGCAGTTGCAATAGGTGGACGCAACTGCGAGAATAAGGGCACATTTACTATAGGTGGTAATTTTAGCATTAATTCAGACGCGACAAACTTTATAAATTCAGGCACAATCACTGTAGCCGGAGATATGGCGGTGAATGGCACCGGTGGCATAAATCATCATAAGATCGATGTAGCCGGTACTTTCTTCCTTAACAGTAATTCCAGCAGCTATACCAATAACTGTATGATATTAGCGGGAAATGAGTTTCATGTGAATGCGATAATGAATAATTATGGCTATATACAAGCGAAGGTAAAATCGTTTTTAAATAGCAACGGCAAGTTGAAAATGTACAGTGGGGCAATGTTCAGTACTAAGGATTTAGCCATCAATTCGACTATTGAAGGAGACGGTAATGCATCACTGGTAAAGGTTACAGGTGCACATACAGTGCAATGGAATATGGCAAAAAGTAGTAACGGCGCGGTGTTTCTCGACCTTTATAGTAATCCTTCAGCAAAGGCAGATGTTTATATAGGCGTTTCAGGATGTAATCCGGAGGGATACGGAGTACCGCCCATTTCATATACTAAGTCAGTAAATTACGATAACGGAGGTTCTACCCTGATTTTTGAAGATAACTGGCCATCAAAAGGCGACTTCGACTTAAATGATATCGTAGTCTCCTATAAATATATCATTACAAAGAACAGTAGCAATAAAGCGATTAAGCTTGAAGCCACTTATACATTACTGGCTTCGGGTGGAGATTACAAGAATGGCTTCGGTATCGAGATCCCAACATTATTCTCAAATGCTGTTCTAAGCGATAAAAACAACGCCAGCATTGTACTGGAACAGGGCCAGGAGAAAGCGGTTGTTATCCTTTTTGAAAATGCCCGTGAAGTACAGCAAAACTGGAATACTGTTGTGGGCGACGCACGCTCAGCTGCCGTAACCTACTCTTTCACTATAACATTTAATAATCCGGTATCTTTGGCAGATAATGCATTTGATCTTAATCCGTTCGTATTCAAAAAAGGTACTACGGTAGGGAGAAATGAAATTCACCTGCCAGATTACAGAGGCACTTCTTTTGCCGGTACTGTTCTCGGGAATGCAGATAATTCGGCATCAAGGTATTATGTTACAAAGGATAAGGGTCTTCCCTGGGCTATGAGTATCCCTGTTGCAAGATTCAAATATCCGGTTGAAACAATGGACATTTCCTTAGCTTACCCTCTTATAAGAGATTGGGCTAAAACAGGAGGTGTAGAAGCAGACAAGTGGTATAATAATGGAAATCAGGAGAAGTGTTTTCCTGTAAGTGAGTAATTACCTTTTTGTTTAGTTATAACAAGCACCTCCCGGTGGCACAGTTCTATTTTTTAGCGGTGCTGTCGGGAGGTGTTTTTGTTGTAGCAGGTGTAGCTTCCCTGTTTGGATTTACAAGCGTTGGGTTCGGCGAATGTGGATTTGGATTGTTTTGAGGCGGTAATCTTGGGTGCCTGGGGCGGAAAATGAACCGTTTTGTAGTATCTGCGCTGTCCGGCATAATACCAATTCCCGTTGTGTCTGTTATTCGTAGAAGTCGCCTTTGCTTATACGCAGTGAGAGATGTGTCAGGAGTCTTCCTCTCTTTTACTTGCTTCTTCTTCGTTCTTGTTTGCGAATTCGCAGGTTCCGCTGCTAAAGCAACTACAAGTACCACCGCTGTAATCAAAAAGTTTTTCATAATGATAGATTGATCCTATAATAACTTTATGATGCCATGCTTGTTTTGCTATCAATAAAAATCGTAACATTTAAGACTGTTATAGCCTTTATCTCTTGCTTCCCCGGTTTCGAAACCAATGCTTAGTTCGGAAGTTCCGCTGGTATTCGAATAGTTTAATTTATTGGTGGTAGCATCATGGCTTACGCCGATACGAAGCTTTTGATTCTTGTAACTATTTGTGAAAATGTCGAATATCAGTGAGAAGACAAAAGAGTCGCTCTGTCCTTTACCATTCGATCTGAACCAGGCACCGGCATTTACACCTCTGTATTTAAACTGCATTCCTGCGCTTCCGGTAAAAGATTCGTCGGGTTTATTCAGGTGCATCATAGAAGCTCCTATCATGGCACTGCCTACCACAAAATTAACACCGCTACCTGCATCAAAATAATACTTGTTGTCGTTATAAGGACTCTCTGCCGCCGATGCTCCTCCCTCAAAACCGAGTCGGGGATCAAGCTGGTCAGAGAATATCAGTTTACTGAAATCGAGCTTTCTGTTTGTGATACCTGCCTGCAGTCCAAAAGATGCCGTAAAACCTTCAGTGCCGACACTATAGGAATAAATGCCTGCGATATTGTTTTTCTTCAGGTACGCGGTTCCTTCAGATGAGCTGTTAAATATTAGACCTACGGCACCTCCAATAGTAGGAAGCTGGTAATCAATGGAGGTACTCATATAATTAAGGTCTCCCGAAATGGAGCTCCACTGATTTCGATAGATCATGTTCATTCGGAAGGACCCTTTAAATTCGCCATTCAGGGCAGGATTAAGATACACGGGGGCATTAAAAAACTGGGAATAAATATGATCCTGGGCCTCAGTTTTCAGGTTGGTTAAAAGAACTGCTGAAATAATGAATATTTTCTTTACTTTAAAAATCACTCGCATCATTATCTGATTAAATGTATGGCTCCTGTCCTTTTGGGTTCCGAACTGTTATACGTCATACCAGGCCATTCGGTTCCATTTTTAAATGTTGCTGCTATCTCCCAGAAGTAAATGCCCTGCGGAACAGTAACTCCGTTTC
>DALYUO010000132.1:279-1863 GCA_031981225.1 Pararcticibacter sp. | reverse complement strand
CGCCTCGCGAATCAAGTGCCTCTGTATGCCAGATCAGTTCACCCCATTTATTGAATATTCTCATATGCCATTTTTCCATTCCCGAACCCTTGACTTTAAATTTCCTTAACTCATCGGTAACGCTATTTGGCATGAACGCATTAGGCACAAACAGACTGCCGGGGACGCCTGATATCCTTACCGTTTTAGTTAATGTATCTGTACAGCCTTTCGTACTGGTAACGATAAGGCGTACTCTATAAGAGCCTGTGTCAGGGTAGGTGTGTTCGGGATTGGGCGCTGAAGAACCAGAACCATTATCCCCAAAGTCCCATTCCCAGCTTTTTATGTCTTCTCTGCTAGCGTCTCTGAAAGTGAATGTGTGATTCGGAATATTTATTACATCGCCGGGCAGTACATCAAAGTCGGCAACCGGTGGGGGTGAAACTGTAATATAATCCTTCATTTCAAGTGTGTCGGTACAGCCGAAAGGAGAAATCGATATAAGACGCACACGGTAGGCAGAACTACTGTATGAGTACGTATGAGTTGGGTTCGGATCAGTAGAACGTGCTCCATCGCCGAACTCCCAGATGTAAGAATTTGCCCCAGTTGATTTGTTGGTAAAACGCACTGTTAATGAAGAACATCCGGAAGTTTCATTTGCGGAAAAGTCTGTGACAGCTTGCGGGTTAACAGTAATGGTTTCTGTAGTGGTAGTATCCGAACAGCCGTTCGACGCTGTCAAACGTACAATATACTTGCCGCCCGCGGCAAATGTATGAGGGACCGGATTGGCGTTATTTGTGGTATAAGGCGCAGTTCCATCACCAAAATCATAAGTAAATACTGTAGCACCTATAGTGTTATTAATGAAATTTACTGTGTGAGGTGCGCATCCTTCGTATTCATTGCCATTCACTACGAGGTCTGGTAATACAGTATTCGGTGATATGCGAATGGTATATGTACTTTCGTCTTTACCACACACGTTTTCCGCAGTCAGCCGCACAACATAATCTCTCGGCCTGTTGCTGTTATAAGTATGGCTGACAGCATCTGTACTCGTTGTTTTCAATAGTTCAGTGCCGTCGCCGAAATCCCAGGTATAGGTATTAGTCGACCCCTGCGTTCTGTTATTGAAGGTTACCGTCAAGGGTGAACATCCCCTGGTTTTATCAGGAGCAAATAACGCAATAGCCCTGCCGATTACTTTAACTTCTATACTTTTTGCTGAGTTGGAGCAGCTGGAGAACGCCTGGAGGGTCACGGTATACGTGGTATCCTTACCATCGGTGCGTGCATCAAATACAACGGCGCCAGGTTCTTTTAATGTTGAGAATTTGCCGTTCCCGAAATCCCATTTAAAAGTAACACCTTGTGTGTTTAGTGTGGTGTTTTTAAAGAGGATGTTTAATGGCCCGCATCCGCTGATCTTATCTGTACTAAAATCGGCAGTCAACGAAGCGTTCGTCTTGAATGTATGCGAGAATGTAGCTGATCCGCAGCCCAGGGCGCTGCCGACCTTTAGTGTTATCTCAACAGAATCACCCACAGCATTTAAGTTGTAGCCGGGAAAAGCTTGCCCAGTGCCGATAGACTGCC
>DALYUO010000132.1:0-269 GCA_031981225.1 Pararcticibacter sp. | reverse complement strand
ATTCAAAACTATCTCCTTGTTCTGATCCATCTGCTGTTATAGTTCCGGCAGATATGTTAAACGGAGCACAAGCGGCATCTGAAGTCCAGGTAAATCCTGCGTCAGGTCCCGGAGATACCCGTATTGTGATTACATTACTAACGCTCTGTTGAAGCCCCTTGCAAATTGCAGAACTGACGATACGCCGGAAAGACGAAGATTGAGACATGGCCTGCGGCTGGTAGTCTTTAGCGTTCGCCTGGAGAATTATAGCCCAGGTTACACCATTG
>DALYUO010000131.1:13949-14183 GCA_031981225.1 Pararcticibacter sp. | reverse complement strand
TCCAGAGGGTCGCTGGCGCCGGAGCTGCCGGTTTGCAGAGTAAAGTTGAGATAATACCAGAGAAAGGTCAAGACAAATTTCTAATTTAAACACAATCTGAATAGCACTGCTGGATTACCAGCTAAATCTCGCATAAAGTCCGCCTTTTTGTATCAAAGGCGGGCTCTGTGCGGAACATAAGCAGTATATCAGCGGGAATAATAAAGACCAATCTACACCAGGGTTTTTCAGGTT
>DALYUO010000131.1:10116-13939 GCA_031981225.1 Pararcticibacter sp. | reverse complement strand
GTGTGCGCCTTCATTCAAACGCTTTCCGGTACGGAGAAGGTCACTTAGTTTGATGGTCGGCAGAAGGAAACTTACCAGAAGCAACGGTTAAACAGCGACTGCTATCCCCGCCGCGTTCATTCCTTCTTAAACTTCAGCTTACATTCTCTTTTGAACGATTCAAAGCGGGGCCTGGACACATTCTGAATATAGGAGTTGTATGGATTTTCATTTGCGTAGTTCTGATGATATTCCTCGGCCCGGTAAAACGCCTTCAGAGGAGCGACCTCTGTAACAATTAAGTTTTTAAAAGCCGGGGTCCACCTTTTGATTGCCTCCCCGGCAGCTTTCTGCTGCTCAGCGTTGATATAAAAGATAGCTGAACGGTATGATGACCCCTCATCCGGGCCTTGCTTATTGAGCGTAGTAGGATCATGGGATGTAAAAAATGCATCCAGGAGCTGGGGGTACGAAATCACTTTGGGATTGTAATACACCAGAACAGTTTCAGCGTGTCCGGTCTTTTCTGTACACACCTCCTCGTACGTAGGATTTTTTGTATGGCCGCCAGCATAACCGGATACCGCTGAGTCAACACCCGCGAGTTCCTCAAAAATATGCTCAGAGCACCAGAAACAACCTTCTGCAAAGGCAGCGACAGCCTTTGTGTTTACTGTATCAATCTTGATTGCAGTCGTCCCTTTTTGTTGTCCGGAAGAATTGCATGCAAGAATTACACTTAAGAGTAATGTTACGGGAAGGAGTTTAATCAGATTCATTTCTTTTAAACGAAAGAATGGTTCTGCAGATATATTGTGCAGATTATTTGACAATTACCGGACTCTAACCAAGATCTAACCAACAGGCCATCACCACCGGAACCGCTTCGACACTGAGTCGGATCACGATGCTGAAGGAGCGGTCAGAACCCAATGCAACAAGGAGGGTATATATGAGAGGACTGCGAGCTACAGGGATGTTGGTTAGATCTTGGTTAGACGTTTGTAAGGAACCTTCTCCTATCCTGCCCAGCCTTCGCGATCGAGGCTCCGGTAATGGATCGCTTCCGCGAGATGTTCTATTTTTATATCATCAGAACCGGCCAGATCGGCTATAGTACGCGAAACTTTTAGAATCCTGTCGTACGCTCTGGCAGAAAGCCCTAATCGTTCCATCGCTTTTTTGAGAAGCAACTGCCCTGCCTCGTTAATCCGGCAGATCTCTCGCAACGATTTAGAATCCATTTGGGCATTGCAGTAAACTTCTTTCACTCCTTCAAATCTTCGAGTCTGGATCTCGCGGGCCTTTATTACTCTTTCGCGAATGGCATCACTGCTTTCCGCTTTCCTTTCTGAGGTGAGTTCTGTAAAATTCACCGGCGTAACTTCCACATGCAGGTCTATACGGTCGAGCAATGGTCCTGATACCTTGCTGAGGTATTTTTGAACAGCGCCGGGCGGACAAGTACACTCCTTTTCGGGATGATTGTAAAAACCGCAGGGACAGGGATTCATTGACGCTATAAGCATGAAGCTGGCGGGATAGTCAACCGTCAGCTTTGACCTCGATATGGTTACTCTCCGTTCTTCGAGTGGCTGCCGCATCACTTCCAGCACAGTCCGCTTAAACTCCGGAAGCTCATCCAGAAACAGCACTCCGTTGTGAGCCAGCGAAATCTCTCCCGGCTGCGGATACGACCCGCCTCCTACCAGCGCAACGTCACTGATGGTATGATGCGGAGATCTGAAAGGGCGTGCAGTCATTAACGAATCAGCCGCTGCAAGCTTACCCGCTACTGAATGGATTTTCGTAGTTTCCAGAGCCTCGAAAAGGTTTAAGGGCGGCAATATCGTCGGTAGTCTTTTGGCGAGCATGGTTTTGCCGGATCCGGGCGGACCAATCAGGATGGCGTTATGCCCTCCTGCGGCGGCAATTTCCAAAGCTCTTTTGATGTTTTCCTGGCCTTTAACATCGGCAAAGTCAGTGTTATAATTATTGATGTTATTAAAGAACTCTTCCCTTGTGTCTACAACAGTAGGTTTTAATGAACCGGTACCTTTAAAAAAATCGATAACCTCTGTTAAGTTATCTGCCCCATATACTTCCAGATCGCTTACAATAGCTGCCTCACGCGCATTTGCCTTAGGCAGTATCAATCCCTTGAATCCTTCTTTCCGTACCTGGATAGCAATAGGCAAAGCACCTTTTACAGGTTGTACAGTACCATCCAGAGATAGCTCGCCAAGAATGAGATACTTCCCGAGGAAGTCACTTTCGATCTGGCCGGAAGCATTCAGAATACCAATGGCGATAGCGAGGTCATAGGAAGAACCCTCTTTACGGATATCAGCAGGGGCAAGATTGACAACTATTTTTTGTCGTGGCATATGGTAGCCACAGGTATTAACAGCGCTTTCCACCCGAAGCATACTTTCCCTTACTGCATTATCGGGCAGGCCAACTATAAAATACTTTGTACCGCTGGTAATATTCACCTCAACAGTTATTGTTGTGGCTTCTATTCCAAATACGGCACTTGAAAAGGTCTTAACGGGCATGAGATTTCCGGCTAAGTTAAAAAATGTTGCCTGAAACCGGATAGTGGAAAAAGATTTTTAACAAAAATACTTTGGTTTATTCTGCTGCAGGTTCAACCCGCAGTCCCACGTCACTTACCTCCCTTAACGGATTATCGCGCATGTTCTGTTCAAATTCGAAAGTATATGTTCCTTTCGCCGGAAACTTATAATTCTTCCTGAACTCTAGCTGATAACTGTAGAAATTGCCGGATCCGCTTCCAAGCCATTCGCCATCGGGATAAGCCAGCTTAAACTCCCTTCTTTCAGTGAGGGGCTTCATTCCCGGACCGGCCTGATGAATTAAAACAAAAATGTTCGAGTATTTATAATCGGCTGTATGCCGTAAGTTCATGTACACATTATACAGCCGATCGGGATCTTTAATCTCTACAGGGATCCGCACCTTTTGTGAATAGCTCCAGTTACGGCTTCCTATTTCCTGATTCGTATCAATTACAGCAACATCAGTACAGCCCTCAACTGTAACCAGAAGGAGCAAAAAGCAAGCAAATCTAACGATCCTACTCATTGCTTTTAGGGCGATTGTTGTTCTTGTTTCTCCTGAAATGACGGGGGCCATGAGCTTTTTTATTCTGCTGGTCTGCCGGCTTATTCTGAGGGTCTGCGGCCGGCTGTTGCTGCTTGTTAGGCTGCTGCCGGGCAGGGGCATCCTGCTGCTTTGCTTTTACAACATCTCTGTCTCTTTCAGAGGGCTCTCCTGCCTGATGCTGACCTCCGTTATTCTCCTGACGGTTCCTGTTTTTCCCGCCACGCTTCTTTTTCTTCTTATTGCTTTTCTCGTCAAGCCTAGTGATACTGTCTTGTCCAACTACATTCTCGTAATCCAGGACCTTTGCAACCGGAGCTGGTTCAATTTCAACCGCTTCATCCTTTAAATCTTCAGGTTTTTCGCCCTGTTTATTCATTTGCTGAATCTCCCGTACGCGCTTAATATCCAGAGGTATCCAGCTTTCTTCGTTGGGGTAGCTAAACCACATCAGCTTCTTAAAGATATCTGTCTTCTGAAGGCGGGCCATTCCCTTTATAGTTTCGAGCTTGTCTACATCGTCGGGAATATCTCTCAACGCATCCATATAGGTGTCGAGCTCATAATTAAGGCAACACTTCAGCTTACCGCATTGGCCTGCAAGTTTCAGTGTATTAAGCGACAAGTTCTGATAACGGGCAGCAGAGGTAGAAACTGTTTTAAAATCAGTTAACCATGTGCTGCAGCATAATTCTCTTCCACACGATCCAAGACCTCC
>DALYUO010000131.1:0-10053 GCA_031981225.1 Pararcticibacter sp. | reverse complement strand
AGTATAATAAAAGGTGGCTTTGGTTTTATCTCCCTGATAATCCACGTCGCTCAGCTTCATAGAAAGCCCAAGGCTGAGGGCAAGAGTACGCGCCTTATGCATCGTTTCCCACTCCATATCTTTTGCTGCTTTCCACTTATCAGCATCAGCGGGGGTCGCTTTCCTGATGATCTTCTTTACAACATCTTCCAATTTCTGATGCTTCTTTTTGATCTGCATCCTTACCAGTTCGCCGGTAAGAGAAATATGGCCGATATCATAACCACCTGTGGCAGTTTCAACCACCACCAGCTCGCCCATTTCAAGATAGACGTTTTCGTGATTAATGTAAAAGTCCTTTCTTGAACCTTTAAATTTCACTTCAACTACATTGAACGGCTTATAATTAGTTGGCATGTCCATATGCGACAGCCAATCGTAAACATCTAATTTGCTGCATCCATTAGTAAGGCAAGTGCCGTTACTTTTGCAGCCCGCAGGCGTACAACCGCCTGTTGAACATGATCCACATCCCATTTAAGTGTATATATATTGAGTCCCTCGCGGGAGCGTATTAAACTTTAAAATTTTTATGAACTGCAAAGATACATCTAAAAATAAGATTTTAGGATTTGCATTCCTTTCGATATGGTAATGCGCCTTTTCAAGTTCGGAGACAAGCGCCTCGGTCTTAGCAAGATCTGCAGAGCGCATAAAGTTTTCAGCAAAGGCTCTCTCATTTTGAGGTAAATGAACCAGATCTGCGGCTCCGGACAGGAGCATCATCACTTCACGTAGTAACTTCGTTCCGTAACGCAGAAAATTCTTTTGATTCTCCCTTCCCATGCGCGAAGCAGTTTCGGCAAACTCGATAACCTGTATTCCGCGATTAGTAAAACACATTCTTAACCAGTCGGTAAAAAGACCAAAGTTATTATTGCTTTCTTCTTTGCTGAGGTTAATCGCTGTTTGAACATTGCCTTCGCTTAAATACGTGATCCTCGCAGCCTGCTCCTCCTGAATATGGAATTTATTAATCAGAAACTCTTTCACATCCTGATCCTTCAGCCGGGGAACTTTTATAAGCTGCGTCCGCGAGAGGATTGTATTTAATATCTGGTCCTGGCTTTGCGCCACCAGCAGAAACAACGTCTTTTGAGGCGGTTCTTCAATGACCTTTAAAAGTGTATTGCCGGCTTTGTCTAAATATTCGGGCAGCCACATGATGAGCACCTTGTACTCAGATTCAAAAGGCTTAAGGCTAAGCTTTTTTATTATCTGGTGACATTCGGCTATATTGATATTGGCCTGTTTATTTTCGGCATCCAGCTGGTTCCTCCACTCATCCAGGCCCAGGTAGGGATTCGTAAGGAACGCGTCACGCCACTCCTCTATAAAAGAAAGCGCAGTATCATCTTTATGCCGGGCAAAAAATGGATAAGAGAAATGCAGGTCGGGATGAATGAGCCTGCTATACTTACGGCAAGAAGGGCACTCACCACAACTATCTGTTAAAGTGCGACTTTCGCATGAAATATACTGAGCATAAGCCAGCGCCAGAGGAAGACATCCTGCTCCCTCGGGACCGAGAAATAAGCGGGCATGACTTATCCTGTTCTCCTGAACAGTTTGAATTAATTGCCTTTTTATATCATGCTGCCCTATAACATCCCTAAATTGCATGCTTGCAAAATAGGAAATAGAATTGAGATATGAGAATTGAGATATGAGTTTTGAGAGGTGAGGTAATAGGTGTGAGATTTGAGAGAGTAGATTTGAGATGAGGCTCTGATATTTTTTCTCTGGTATTATAGTTTAAGTATCTTTGCATCTTTACTCATATCTCATATCTCATATCTCATATCTCATATCTCATATCTCATATCTCATATCTAATCATCTCCATGGCCCGGTTAATTGCTTTTGATTATGGAACGAAACGAATTGGTATTGCCGTTACCGATCCGCTGCAGATCATTGCGACCGGACTTACCACCATTCATCCGAAAGATATTTTAGATTTTCTGAAAAAATACATGCAAACCGAGCAGGTAGAACGATTTATTGTAGGGGAACCGAAACAAATGGATGGCAGCGCCTCGCAATCAGCGATGCATGTAAAGGGCTTTATTACCCTCCTGAAAAAAAACTTCCCGGGTATTCCCATTGACAGAATCGACGAGCGGTTCACATCAAAAATGGCCTCAGCTGCCATTGCTCTTAGCGGACTTAAAAAGACAGACCGCCAAAAGAAGGAGCTGATTGATACCGTATCGGCTACGATTATTTTACAATCGTATATGGAGCGGAAAAATTTTTAATTTTACGCATGGCTTTACCGGCTCAGGAAATCCTGAAGAAATATTTTGGGTACGACCACTTCAGACATCAGCAGGAAGAAATAATAAAGAAAATAGTTTCCGGAAAAGACGTCCTGGTTTTGATGCCAACAGGGGGAGGAAAATCGGTTTGTTATCAGGTACCCGCCTTAATGCTCGACGGAATATGTATCGTGATTTCGCCACTGATATCACTCATGAAGGACCAGGTAGACGCGCTCAAAAGCAATGGAATTGCTGCTGCCTACCTCAACAGCTCACAGAATTATACGGAGCAGCAGGAGATACTTGATTCTTGCTATCGTAAGGAGATCGCCTTATTATATGTATCTCCGGAAAAACTTATATCCGACTTAACGACTATCGTCCAGATGGCTAAACCTTCGATGTTTGCCATTGATGAAGCGCATTGTATCTCTGCCTGGGGGCATGACTTCAGGCCAGAATATATACAGCTAGGTCTGCTGCGGGAGAAATTCAACCACATCCCTTTTGTTGCCTTAACGGCCACGGCAGATAAGGTTACCCGGAAAGACATTATAAAACAACTTAACTTAAAGAATCCGGAAATATTTATTTCCTCGTTTGACCGCCAAAACCTGAGCCTTGAAGTCCGTATCGGTATTAAGCCGAAGCAAAAGTTAGTTGAAATCATATCTTTTATCAGAAAACATAAAAACCAGAGCGGCATAATCTATTGCCTGAGCCGCAGTAAATGCGAGGACGTGACTTCTGCTCTCATTGAAGCTGGCATTAACGCAGGGTTTTATCATGCCGGAATGAGCTCTACGGCCAGGGCAAAGGTTCAGGAGGATTTTATAAATGATGAACTGCAGGTAGTGTGCGCTACCATCGCTTTTGGAATGGGAATAGACAAATCGAACGTGCGATGGGTAATTCATTTTAATCTTCCTAAAAATATGGAAGGTTACTATCAGGAAATAGGGAGGGCGGGGCGCGACGGGCTGCCTTCAGAAACTATTCTTTACTATAATTACGCCGACCTCACCATGCTCAATAAGTTTGCAGCCGAGAGCGGGCAGGCTGAGATCAACCTCGAAAAACTTAAAAGGATACAGCACTATGCAGAAGCCGACATCTGCAGGCGTAAGATTCTTCTGAACTATTTCTCCGAGAATCTGGAGGAAAACTGCGGTAATTGTGACGTATGCAAAAATCCGCGCCGGCACTTTGACGGAACAATCCTGGTTCAAAAAGCTCTTTCAGCTATTGCCCGAATGGAAGAAAAAGAGGGAGCAATGATGGTAATAGATGTATTGCGTGGTTCTATGAAGGCCGAAATTATACAAGCCGGATATAATAAATTAAAGACCCATGGTGCTGGCTCTGAAATCAGCGCTTTCGATTGGCAACGGTACCTGATGCAAATGCTGAACCTTGGAATTATCGAGATGGCATATGATGAGAACTTCGCACTCAAGATTACTCCACCTGGAAAAGAGATCCTTTTTGGTAAACGTAAAGCTGAACTTACCGCGCTGCAGCCAATCATTCGCAAGGAGAAAAAACAGGAGCCTAAGCAGGTTGATACGGTAGATTATGACGATGAACTGTTTAACAAGCTACGTGAGATCAGGCGGCAGTTCTCTTTGGAAGAAGAGGTGCCCGCTTATATAATCTTCAGCGACGCCACTTTACATCAAATGGCCAGGACACGACCTTTAACGAGGCGCGAGATGCTGAATATAGCCGGCGTAGGTGAACATAAACTCGAAAAATACGGATCAATATTCCTCAATACTATAGATAATCACCTCAAAAACCAGAGAGGCGTTAAGCAGCGTTTTTGATTAGAAAGCTGATAATCTTCAGTTTACAGCCATAAAATTTGCATAAAAATATAAATTCATATATTTGCAGGCTATGGAGCTGCTTACTGAGGGACTGCAGACCTATCTTGAGCAACATTGCGAATCCGAACCGGAGTTGCTCAGATACATAAGTCGTGAAACGCATTTGCGGGTTGCAAAACCACGGATGCTTTCAGGGCACTACCAGGGTCGTGTCCTTAGTTTTCTAAGCAAACTCATCTCTCCCAAACGAATTCTTGAAATTGGTACCTTTACCGGATATGCCACTATTTGCCTAGCGGAAGGCCTGTCTGAAGATGGCTTGATTGACACAGTAGACGTAAATGAAGAACTCGAAGAAAGGGTAAGAGAATACTTCCGCAGATCGGACTTTGACAGCAAGATAAAATATCATATAGGCGACGCAGCCACGATAATCCCGGGCTTGAATGCAACATATGACCTGGTTTTTATCGATGCTGATAAAAAAAACAATGAAACTTACTACGACCTCGTCTTTGATAAAGTGCGCAAAGGAGGTCTCATCATAGTAGATAATGTACTTTGGTATGGAAAAATAACCTCAGGTGCAACCGACAGCAGAAGTGTGCACATCCGCAGCTTCAATGAAAAAGTAATGAACGACCATCGCGTAGAGAAACTAATCCTTCCTGTACGTGATGGCCTATTGATAATCCGTAAACTGTAATACTATGCTTAAAAAGTTTATTTACGTTAGCCTTATAGTTTTAACCGCAGGCACTGCATTTGGCCAGACTCCTGCAAACAATTACATCGATACCTATAAAGAAGCCGCCGTCAGTACCATGAACCAACATGGAATTCCCGCCAGTATCGTGCTTGGTATTGCCATTCATGAATCAGCAAGCGGCACCAGTAAAATTGCACGTTACCTGAACAACCATTTCGGACTTAAAGGTAAGGGTGGTCCTAAAAAGATTCGCTCATCCTATAAAGGGTACGAAAGTGTTGATGACTGTTACAATGATTTCGTAAGTTATCTTAAAACCCGCTTTTCGGGATTGTTTACTAAATACACTCCTGTGGATTACCGCGGTTGGGCGCTTGGCATACAAAGAGGCGGCTACGCTCATAGCCGCTCATGGGCAAGTCAGGTAATGGCAATAATAAAGAAATACAGGCTTTATGAACTTGATGCAAATACAGCAAACAATTCAGCTACCTTTTCTGTACTAAAGCCATCTGAGCCAACTGAAGAGGCTAATGATCCGGTGGTTTATCTCGTGAAAAGAGGAGATACACTACTTGAAATAGCGAAACGTTTTGGGACTACAGTAAAAGAAATAAAAATAAGGAATGGCCTTTCAAGCAGTTTGTTGCGAATAGGACAACAATTGCATTTATAATAAAGAATGAGAAAATACTTACTGGTGATTGCCTGTGCTGCATTTTTGGTATCGTGCAGCAGCAAAAAGGGTTTGGTGAAGGTTAATAAAACAGGAAAAAAGCCTGATAAAGTTATTTCGGATGACAAACTGGTAAAAGTATATTCTACCAATGGATATATTGAGCGGTTTAAAGCCATCGCCGTTGATGAGATGAACAGAAGCGGCATCCCCGCGAGCATTACGCTTGCCCAGGGAATGCTCGAATCAGCTAATGGAAACAGCTCACTGGCACGCGAGGCAAATAATCACTTTGGCATTAAGTGCCATGCCGGATGGCAGGGAAAAACGGTTACTAAAGATGACGATGAAGCTGGTGAATGCTTTCGCTTTTATAATTCGGCTGAAGAATCGTACAGAGACCACACCGAATTCCTGAAACGACAACGATATGCCTTTCTTTTTGAACTCGATCGCAACGATTATAAAGGATGGGCACGTGGTCTGAAACAGGCCGGCTACGCTACTAACCCGAGATATCCGGAATTATTGATTGGATTGATAGAACGGTATGGACTGGAGCGCTTCGACAGGGGTGAAACTGTTATAGCGAAAGCCCAAAGGGAAGACCGGATTCAGGAGCAGATAGAAATAAAAGAGCAGCAGCCTTCTGTGCAAACTGAACCAGCTAAATCTCCGGTAACTATGAAAATTTATGAAGTTGCAGCAGGAGACACCTTATATTCGATTGGACGAAAGTTTGGACTAACGGTAGATGAAATTAAAATAATAAATTCGCTTCAGGCAGGCGAAATCAAACCCGGACAGCTATTGCTTGTTTCGAAATGAGTTAATATTTGTTAAATGTTTCATCATTTGCGAAGCAAATACCTTAGTTTTATCCTGCTTGAAACGACTACTCAGTGTTATATTACTATTTTCCTGCTTAAGGCTAAGCGGGCAGGAACGAACGGTTGAAGGAATAGTATTCGACCGCGACAGTAAACAACGTATCTCCAGGGTATATATTTATAATCTCAGGAAGCATACCGGCTTTTACAACAATATAAAAGGCGAGTTTTCAACGAAAGTAGCGACGGGCGACACTTTAATAGCGGCGGCGGAGGGATACCGGGTAGATACGCTTACGGTAAGGTCGCAGGCTGCAATACTTTTTTACCTCAAACAAACCAGTATTCACTTGCGGGAGGTAACGGTTACCGATACCGCCCGTCATCCCAGGGAACGGCTAAAGCAATTAAAAAGAGATTATAAGGACATCTACAGGAGAGGAGACCCACAGGAACTCCTTCCAATAGGAGGCAGTAACGGAACTGGCGGAGCGGGTTTGGGAATTGACGCTTTATATAGTTTACTCAGCAAAGAAGGCAAAAACGCCCGATACTTGCAGGAGATCATTGAGAGAGACTACCGGGAAATGATGATTAATTACCGCTATACCAAAAGCCTCGTGAAAAATATTACTGGACTCCCCGAGGATAAGCTCGAAGACTTTATGCAGCAGTACCGCCCATCTTATTATTTCATTCTTGAAGCAAGCGATTATTCTTTAATAAGTTTCATCAGGGATTGTTATAAGCAATATCAGAAAGACCCTGCTGCCTACAGACTTCCGCCTCTTAAATCCCCTTGAAATGGCCGGTTTTCGCGTAATCCACATATCCTTTCTGCCGGCAGAAGGCATGGCGATCTTCCCTTTTATATTCGTCAGAAAGAAAATATACAAGACCGATGCACTCCTGCTCAGGCATGAAAAGATACATCTACGGCAACAGGCTGAAATGATCGTTATTTTTTTTTATTTATTTTATCTTCTGAACTACCTCTTCAATCTCCTCCTCTACAGAAATCATAGACAGGCTTATCTTAAAATTATTTTTGAAAAAGAAGCATACTCGATGGAAGGAGAGGTAGATTATCTTAGAAAACGAAGGCCTTTTGCCTGGGTAAAATTCATATTCTGAAGCTTTCGTTTTTATCCTTTCTCTTTTTTCGCTTATTTTGTTTCCGATATGCTGAAAAGGTTTTTGCTTCCTCCTCTTTTATTTCTATCGTTTACCGCTCTCAGCCAACAGGCTAAAGTGGATACTGCAGAATTAAATAACTTAAGAGAATACCCAAAAAAGAATAGTTTGCCGGTAAGGCGGCCCGTTCTGCAGCTTCAGCCTGTTCAGCTGCCCGAATCGCAACTAACCCTCAAAGTTAATTACTGGCGAAACTGGGTAACCTTTGGTGTTAATATGAACCAGGCGTCCTTCAGCAATAACTGGAAAGGAGGGGGTGTTAATTCAATAGCAATCGGAACTACCTTTAACTATAAAACTGATTACACCAAAGGCGACAAGAACTACGTTTCTGAAGTTATTCTGCAATATGGAAAGATAAAAAACAAGGGGCAACTGCAACGCAAAAGCAATGACCGTATCTACTGGGATAATAAAGTCGGCCTGAAGTTATCGCCCAGCTGGAACTTCTTCGGATCACTAAACTTTGAATCTCAGTTCGATCGCGGATTTTCATATTCAACAAAGGACGGCGTAGAAACGGCTAAGACCATCTCCCGTTTTATGTCGCCGGGATATTTAACAGAATCTATAGGTTTTGAATATAAGCCGAGTAAATATTTCTGGCTTCGTATCGGTACCGGAACCGCCCGCCAAACTTTTGTTCTGGATAAGGACCTGTATCTTAATAATGATAAGAACTTCGGGGTTGAACACGGCAAGTCTTTCCGTAACGAGCTAGCCTTTCAACTTGTGAGCAGCTATGAAAGGGATATTATGGAAAACATATCTTTAAAAAGCCGCTATAGCATGTTTGCTAACTACGAAAAACTTAAAAGCATTGACCAGCGCCTTGACCTTACTTTAATTGCAAAAGTGAACAGGCTTATTAATGTTACGTTTACGGGTGTGGGGCTGTATGATGATGATGCAACCGATAAAATACAGGCCAGCCAGTCGCTTGCTTTAGGGCTGACATACAGGTTTCCGAAGTAACACGGATCGGTCTTTGGATAATAAGGATTGCCACAACTTACGTCCGGCAGCATACAAAAAAAATTTACTTAACTTTGCAGCCCTTAGAAGCTGATTTAAAAGATGTTTGAAAACTTACAGGATAAACTGGACCGCGCCTTTAAGGTACTGAAGGGTCAGGGAACGATTACAGAGATAAACGTAGCAGAAACGATGAAGGAGATCCGGAAGGCTCTTCTTGATGCTGACGTAAATTATAAAACAGCCAAAACATTTACCGATGATGTAAAGCAGAAGGCCCTTGGGCAAAACGTTCTTACGGCGGTATCTCCCGGACAGCTGCTTACCAAGATCATGAACGATGAGCTCGCCGGGCTTATGGGTGGATCGGTAACAGAGCTTAGCCTGTCTGACAATCCAACCATTATACTTATTGCCGGGCTAAATGGTGCTGGTAAGACGACGTTCTCGGGCAAGCTAGCGAACTTCCTTAAAACCCAGAAGGGGAAAAAACCATTGCTGGTAGCAGGCGACGTTTACCGCCCGGCTGCTGTTGACCAGTTACAAGTACTCGGACAACAGATCGGCGTTCCGGTATATGCCAACCTCGAATCAAAAGATCCCATCGGCATTGCCCAGGAAGGGATCAATGAGGCTAAAAAGAATGGAAATAATGTCGTTATCATTGACACCGCCGGACGCCTTGCTGTCGACGAAGAAATGATGAACGAGATAGCAGCGGTAAAAGCCCGGACTAATCCTCATGAAATCCTTTTTGTTGTTGACTCGATGACGGGTCAGGATGCTGTGAATACCGCAAAGGTATTTAACGACAGGCTTGACTTTTCAGGCGTTGTTCTTACAAAACTGGATGGCGATACCCGCGGTGGTGCTGCTCTGTCTATCAAATCGGTTGTCAACAAACCAATAAACTTTATTGGAACAGGTGAGAAGATGGAAGCCCTCGACGTGTTTTACCCTGACCGCATGGCTTCTCGAATCCTCGGAATGGGGGATGTGGTTTCACTGGTTGAAAGAGCACAGCAGCAGTTCGATGAGAAGGAGGCAGCCGAACTTCAGAAGAAAATACGTAAAAACAAGTTCGACTTCAACGACTTTATCGGGCAGATACAACAGATCAAAAAAATGGGTAACATGAAAGATCTGATGGGAATGATCCCCGGTGTTGGTAAGGCAGTAAGAGACATCGATATCGACGACAATGCTTTTAAACCTATTGAGGCTATTATTCACTCAATGACCCCTTTTGAGCGGGAGAATCCCGATTCTATCAATCAGAGCAGGAGAGCACGAATTGCTAATGGGTCGGGAACAAATCTTCAGGAAGTGAATAAGCTTATCAAGCAATTCGAAGATATGCGTAAAGTGATGAAGCAGTTTAGTAATCCCGCAGCGATGTCTAAGATGATGAAGGGAATGCCGCGTACTCCTTTTGGAAAACCATAAGAGAATATATATTTTTTGTTTGTTTGCATGTTGGCTATGTACTTTTTTCTTTGACCGCAAAGAAAAAAGCTACCAAAAAAGAAACTCGCGG
>DALYUO010000130.1:0-14227 GCA_031981225.1 Pararcticibacter sp. | reverse complement strand
CAGAACTATAAGAAATTAATTGAGTCCTAAAAGACGGGGTTTGTCGGGCGGATACGTTGAGTATCTATCTATTATTTTTGTTCCTTCAAGTAGAAATCTTTCAACGTCTTCTGAGAAAAAGGTTCGCATTTGTTTATTGATCAAAAGAATCAATTCGGCAAGTAACAGAATTTCTTGGTCTTTGCTAGGGACATTATACACCTTAGCTTGATGATTAGCCGAGAACATTGAACGAGACTTGACTCTGTAATTATGAACAAGTATTTCGTTGCGATACTCCTTTAAATCTCGCCATTTTTTTATTCTCCTCAAAGCAGGTTTAATCGCTTTCCTAAATGATAGAATTGAATCTGCACGATTTGGATAATTGATTGGCGTGAGCTCTTCTTGAAGCTCATCAAGATAAGAATTTGCGAAAATTAAAATATCATTTAAGGTAATTGCCAGTACCGACTTACTATATCGTTGATTAGAGTACCAGCCAGGCAATTCGACAAAAGAATCTAAGAAGTCTCCGTTTTTATAAGAGACTTTTGAAACCTGCACTAGCAAATTTATCTGAGTAGCGATATGACTTAAGGTGTATAAAGATTCAACGATGTCTCGCATAGTACATGTTAAAATGGTAAGTCGTCAGACTTACCTGTGCCAAAACCGCCACCATTATTGCCTTTCTCATGATATTCACCTGCTTGATCTGCTTCTGTACGTGTTGTCTTCTAGTGATACCTTCTCCCCTTTGTCTGGGAATAAGATGCCCCCACTATCGACATATTCTATTGGTAAATATCCAAAATTCTGACAATCTCGTCCGATAATAGTAATATAAGCTCTGGTTAACTTAAAAAAGGCAGCAGGATCTTTTGCTATGCGGTCTAAAAAACCATCAAATGTTTTAGCGATTGGTTTTAGAGTATTAAAATGAGGCTGAGGATTTAATAAAAATATATTGCCAGCATACTCCCCTTCCAAAAAAATAGTTAAACAAGCTGGCCCGCCATCAACCTGAGCAAATGCTAACCATTTATTTTCACCTCTATAAAGTGTCTTAGTTTTATTAAAGTCAATTGTCCCTGCTAATTTTCCTTTTGGCAAATATAGTTCGGTAAACTCTACTAAATCGTTAACTGGTAATTGTGATAGCAAAGGTCTTTTTTGCGCATTTTTTGGAAGCACAGGCATGCCTAAACTGAAACCGTTACATTTAGTGTAAAAGTTGAAGAACTCATTTAAGTTAGGATTTACACATAGTTTTTCAAGCTCCCTTAATCCTTTTGCATCAATATTTTTTTCGAGTTTATTTTCAATCTCAACCTCCGTTGCCTCTTTAGTAGAATTCACGTCAAATTTTACTTTCAGTACCGGTCGGTTAGTTCCAAACAAATCAAAAAAAGTTCTATTCTGTCTTATTTTGCCCATTATTCTAAACTGATGTTCTATGCCTAAGATATTAAGAATTTTTATACCATTAAATTTCGGAAATGAATATTCTTAAACTAAAAAAGCTCATAGACAAAAATCTATAAGCTTTCCTGTTTTTGTGGTCTCGTCGAGAATCGAACCTAATTCCTGCGATTAAGAATATGTTGAGATAGTATTAATGATAACTTAAGTTATACTGGGTTTGCTGATTGCATGGTTTACCTATCAGAAAACATTCCTCGATAAACCGAAAGAAGAAATAGAGCATTTTGAGGTTCAGTTTAAAGCAACCCAATCTACATCAGTCAAGGTTAGAAACCAGCTAATTGCAATGGTAGAAACTCAAGGCATTGGCGAAAATGAAATATTTCAAGGAATTACATTTAACACTTATATCAGATTAATGAAAGAAACCTATGATAAAAACCTTTCCGATGAACTGCTGTCGAACGTATTGGGCATGAGCCCCTCGAAAGCGATACTTAAATCTATGACCGATAGCCTGGAAAAACAACTGGCTGAATTGATTCAACTGGAAACGATGATTTTTGCACGGTTAAACGGCTCATCCCTTAATCATGAATAGCCGCTACAAACGGTGCCTGATGTGGGTAATCTTGAAATCTACACTATAGCCTTTTGTTTGGTTTGTCCAAAGATCTTTTTTGACAGATAGTGTAGCGAGGTCATTATCACTGACGGCATACTTTGCCTTGACTATTGCATTCCTGATTTTATCCGGTAAAGGATTGCCAAATACGCCTTGGTGAACCATCTCCGAACATTCTAATAATTGCATCAGAGATGCTGCATTATCGATAGTTCCGTTGAAAACTTTTAGTCCGATATGAAGTTCAGTTGCTATCAATTGTTCACCGAGTACCATATAAGTGATGGTGTCTGAAAATATGGGGTCATCAGTTAACTTAAAAGGAGAAGAGATCGCACAAAACTCTTCATCAATGGTGTTTCGGTAATCGGGCGTTTCAATGCCCTTAGCAATCAGCAAATCTTTTACTTGATAAGGCGACCAGCCAAGCCCCTCGTTCACCGTATGAGGGTTTTGCTCTGCATCTTTCAGGACTTTAACCAAGCTTATCGCCCGATCGATTTCTTCACGGGTTTGTAAGTTCTTGGTAAAAACCATTCTTTTCCAACGCTCCATCCCGTCGATGTCGCCGTTAAAGCGAACTAATGCTTGCAACATCGCATAATTGTAAACACCTGGCAGTTTAAACTGTCTTTTCATAACCACAAAAGCTGTTTCGTAATGCGTGTACATTGCAATTCCATACAAAACTGGAAGAAAAAGCAATGACAAGGAAAGCGGCATAATAAACTGCATTAGCGCTAACCGATTAAGATAGTCCGCATAATTATAGAAGAGATGAAAAACAACAGCGGTTAATGATAGCAGCCCTAATAAAATAAATATACCGTTCATCATTTTATGCGCCTGTTGATGTTCTGGTTTTCTATCGCTGAATGCGAGCATTCCACCAATAAAAACCGCAACAGGTACCATCAAAATTTCAATCCACCATTCGAATGTATATAGCCCGAAGATATACTCAAATATGATCGAAAACGCTATCAGAGGTCTTACTACTTGCTTTACGAACTTTTGAAGGCTGTTAATTTTTGCAGCGTTGTACATCAATGGCAAAGCGACAAATAAAAACCACATTACCGTGTCCTTAAACAGTGAAGCATCCCAAATCCTAACTTTATACAGCGTCCAAATACAAAGTAAAATATAGCTCAACGCGATCGCGTAAACATACAGGAACTGCTTGAAAAAGAACGCTTTTACCAGATCAAATAAGGATGACCGGTTCTTTCCGGAAAATAAAAGAACTACCAATAGTAGCGATCCCCAAATAAGATATGCAATTTCCCGTGTGTTGAACATAATGGAATGTGTGAAAAGTAAACAAAGATAAATAAGCGCATCTCTTAAACTAAAAATATTAGTAAAAACGTTGTAGATTAGCCCCAATGCACCTTTTTTTTTATAAATTACTTCGACTTTTTAACCGTTTGGACATACTTCGTCTTGGGACTACGTTTGACATGTGCATTGCTAACAAACCTACCGGTGATAGCACTCTTATTTTCTTTTACAGTGATTTTGGCCACTTTTAATACCTCCTTTCTTTAAATAAACAGGAACTTAAAAAATGATCTGAAACGCTCAAACTTGGATTTTTTCTTCTTTTGTTTGGGTGCAACAGGTTTGACATTCTTCGAAAAATCTTCGCTATAATATTCATCCTTTCGGATACGTTCAGCAAGTCTGCCGCGAGCGATTTTTTCGTCGTTCCAACGCCCTGCATGCCTGATCTCGTTTTTGACTATCCAATAGTGCGACCGGCAATCAAAACTCCAGTTGCCAATAGAAGGACTTAGAGAAATTGACTTGCCATCAAATTTTAATTGCCAGTCTGTAGGTGAGATGCGTGTGACCACCTCATTGCCACAGCCACACACACAAAGGTGCATGGCCGTGCAATAAGTAACAGAAACATACAAAACTCCGGGCTCCATAATATCCGGAACATGGTCAACAAACTTATGTTGTAGTTTCATCGTTTATGATTTTTGAAGTTGTAATCACGTATGAAGAATGGTGTTCCCCAATTAGATCAGCATAAAAGCCAAGCAACTTTTTCCATTTTATTACGGCCAAAATCGCGTTCATTGCATTTAATTCAGCTATTTGGATATTGGTCGCATACTCGTTGTCGATATCATCTGTGCCAGGTAACCTTTCTGCCAAGTGATCGGTTTTCTTTGGAGTCCCAGAAGTGACTCTCAAAGTACCGATCAAATGTTCATCTATTATATTGACACCAAGGCCTACATCGATGAAACTGACCTTTAAACCGACTAGGTGATTCGAAATAAACTTGCGAGGCGCACTTTTGTCAATTGCAATAAACACATGAGTCATTTGATCAAGCTCATGAATATTGCTTGCGTTTACATAATAAGCATGTGGCTTGATATGTTTATGCATGTGTGAATAAATGCCGGCGTAGTAATCCGCCTTTTTCATTTGTTTATCGAGCTGTTCAATTGACGCCGCGCCAGGCGACCTGAATGCGTTGTGTTGTAAAAACAAATCGCCATCAAAAATGTGAATTTCGGCAACAGGAGTTTTAGCAAGCATATCCAATATGTAAGCCCCAGTTCCTCCCATACCTATGACGGCAACTTTCTGCCCCTCCAATCTTGCATTTATCACTTGAATTTCTGCCCTGCTTGAATTAGTATCCACATATTGAAATACCGATTCCTCGGCTGCTACTGGAATCACTTTAAACGTTTTCGCCGTTATACTGTCATCAATAGCTTGAACTGGCCCCGACATGATCCGGATGTAGGTAGTTATTTTATCATAGTAGTTCTCATAGCCACTTGGCGGGCGATTAGAGAACATATGATTAACAATGATACCTTCTCGAATGAGGATGTTTACATTACTGTGTTGTATTGCCGTAATAACGCTGCCATCCTTATTACAGGGCGACTCACCCATAAAATAAAGGGTATGTACTTGTGGCTTTGCTGTTGTAGTTGGATTTACCAAATCCAATACGCTAACCAAGGTGCCGTATTTTATCTCCACCTTGTTGTTTAAATAGGGTACATGGTGGATAATCAAATATCCACCATGTACCTCTAGTTCATAACCTTCGTCTCTTAGACGTTTGAGGTCGGGGCTATGATTGATTAGTTGCAGAGACATCAAAGTTCATTTTATCTTTAACTTGTACAACTGATCCTTTAACCATCGAGCCTTCCGGCTTAGGCTCTACCCCTCCACTGTAGTTTATCGTGTAAACTTTTTGTGGGTTAGGGTCATAGCTGCCAAAAGCCAAGATCACAACCTCCTCGAATGTGATGATTCTTTTCACCCACGGCTTACGGCGAGTGTTAACCAAAATGGACACATCAAAAGGTTTAGAAATGAAATTCTCTTTACCAGGCAATGCAAGGTCAATCTTTCTGTCGCCCACAATCAATTCGTCCTCCCATGGCTCTGGCACTTTTTGAAATAAGTCGTCTTCTTGTGGTATTTTACCCAGAACTCTCAACTGCTCTGAGGAGATGTATTGTTCGTAAGAGAAAAAGGGCTCACCATTAATTGTGAACTTCAGCTTTTCTTCCACATAAAAGTGTTCGACATCGGTGCGTGCCAAATCTACTGTTTCGTCGTTTTCGATCAGGTCTGGCTGATAGCCTTCTTGCACCTTAAGATACAATTTGATATGTATTGGGATTCCGGCCAGTTTCTTTAGAGCGGCGCCGGTTATAAATCGCTCAAAGGTTTCAAATTGCCTGCCATCTATAAAGAACAGCATGGCCTTTTTATTTATATTATTCACGTTATTCTACTTTTTAAACATATTATAAAAATTGTTACAGGCTACCTATCATTTCAGCAGCAAGCCGGACATATCCAGCGGTTTTGAATTGAGTTTTTTAAAATAATACTGTTTAAATTCGACCATACAGGCCTGAAACTTGGCGAAGTGTCAATTTCAGTTTGAAACTATACCGTCAACTTGCAGAATTGCAAAAAAGGGAGTAAGTTTGATCACCACAATCGTACTTACTTTGAGGCCAAAAGCTTTTAAGGCTCTTGGGCTTTTTTGAATTTACAAGCCAGGTAGTTGCTGCCTGGTTTTTTTATACCTAATCCTCCGGTACAAATATACAACAGAATTTTAAAAATGCAATGTTTTAAAGTAATAAAAAAATATGTATAGTTTTATAAAACTATATTCTTGAAAATGTATTATTTTACAAAAAAATAACTGTTAAGTTTCATAAACATTTTATTATCTTTGTGTAATTATTATATATTGCTAATAATTTTAGTAATGCAATTGCAAGGGATAGAGCGTTTTTACAGCGAATTAGGAGAAAAGATCAAAGTTGAACGATTGCGGCATCGCATCAGTCAAGAAGAGCTCGCGGGCTTTCTTGGGCTAACAAGGTCTTCAATCATTAACTTAGAAAAAGGCAGGCATCGCCCATCGGTCTATCAGCTTCTTCAGATAGCTGCGATGTTGAATATCGAATATACAAAATTAATACCAGTAGCGTTAGAAGTAAATAAAAACACAACAACGAACGAGGAGTTAAAAGATAAGGTTCAGTCTATACTTGACCCAAGTGAATTCGATGACCGTGCTAAAAATGCTGTATTAGATTTTCTTTCCCTTTTAAATACTAATAAGTAATGTCAGTAAATATCAAATTAATTAACAGTAGGGTAAACGCCGTACTCAAATTGCTTCCTGAACTGAGGTTACCTATAGATGTTAAAGCAATTGCAAAGTCTTTGGGGCTTAACGTAATGGAATATGATCTGGGAGACGGGGTATCCGGATTGCTTGCTATTCAAGAGGGTGTTGGTACTATTGGCGTTAATCCGAATGAGGCACCTGTCCGAATTAGGTACACTATCGCGCACGAGATTGGACATTTTGATTTGCACAGAGATAAAAGCGCGTTGTTCGTCGATAAGCAACTTATCTATCGAAGTGCTCAATCAGGTGATACTCCTGAGAGGCAGCAGATGGAACAAGAGGCCAATGTTTTTGCGTCTGCATTACTAATGCCCACTAATCTTTTGAGAAAAGAAGTAGAAAAGGCCAATCTAGACCTGGCTAGTGACGATGCCATCCAGAAGCTGGCCGAGAAGTTCGATGTAAGCACAACTGCAATGGCGATTAGAATTTCGAGCCTTGGATTAATCTAATAATTAATGATATTGAGCTATGCCACGAGAAAAATGGTTGATCGACCCAAGCGAGTTAGATGAGTTTCAACGAAAGATCCGTGGTCTAAGTATCAACGAAAGTTATGTAATAAAAGGCTGTGCCGGTAGCGGAAAGACACTGCTTGCGTTATATCGTGCATTAGATATTCATATCAATTCGCTAGTTGAGGACGAAGACGATCCTGCTAGCTTTACAGTTGTGGTTTATACCAGAGCCTTGAAAGGCTTTCTTCGCTCAGGGATAACAGAGTTAAACATCCCGATCCGTCAGGTTATACACCACGAAAAATGGGATGGCGATCCAGTTGACTATATCATCGTTGACGAGGCACAGGACTTTACCAAAACCGATATTGAAGAACTGTCAAATGCCAGCATTAAGTCAATAATGCTTTATGGAGACAGCGAACAACAGTTATACAAAACAAAAAAAAATCATACGACGTCGACGACAGAAAAAACATTGACGATAGAGCAGATCGCTGCTCAACTCAAATTAGAGGAATTTGAATTGCTGAAAAATTATCGTCTCCCAAGGACAATAGCTGCGATCGCAGCCCACATTGGAGGTGATAAGACGTTAGAGTCCAAATGTGTAAAGGCTGGGATGGAAAAGCCACGTCTAAAAAAATTTAGCGATTGGACAAAGGAGCTAGACTATATCATGGATGAGATCAACACCCGGAATTATACGGATGTCGCCATTCTTGTGCCCTTTGTGACCCGAGAAAAAGGCCCATATAATAATTTTCACCGAAATATTACTGATGTAAATGCGTATTTCGATAAAAAGGAATTTTCGCATGAGTATAAGACCAACGATTCACGAAGCTCTAAGTTTGAGATCGATTTTGAATCTAACTTACCTAAACTCTTGTCCTATCACGCATCCAAAGGCTTACAGTTTGAAACAGTATTCATCCCATTCTGCGACTCTCCCAGGCATGACAAATGGTTTATAGACAGGTACAAATCTCCACTTTATGTGGGTTTAACCAGAAGTTACAGAAATCTATATATTACGTATTCAGGCAGATTATCGCCTTTTTTTGATGGATTGTCACCCTTAAATTATCAGTAGCATGGCAAACTACTATTATCCACTTTCAACCCGAGATTTTGCATTTGAAAATATATTTTCAAGCGAATCTGTGTCGCCTGCTATCTACTATTCAAGAAGAGCATTTGGATTTGATTATTTCCCTGTAATAAATGGAATTAACAATGAACAGACAATTCTACTTTTTAGCCAGCCCCCTATCTATCAGGATGATAATAACCCTAAATTTATTTTAGAAATTGCTGAGGCTGCCATCAATCACGACGAATTGATTTTTATAGCTGAAGGTATATTTGCCTACAACGGAACCATATATTTTGAGAAAAAGCATTTGAGTGTCTTATTCTTTTCGGAAAAAGAACTCAGGATATCCTTGTTAAAATCCAAGATGTCACTTCCGACAAAAACTATGGAAAAATATGCTCTATCGTTCAAAACTATAGACGAAGACAAATGCCAGCTCTTTCCTGCCTTAAAAGCAGTATCAATTCAATTAGATGACAAGTTATCTTTAAAGATAGCACTAGATAAGCTATATAATCATTTCAAAGGTTTTATCTATGGATTAGTGATCGGCCAGATAGCTGACGATAGAAAGAAAGAGACGGAGCTTACGATTCGCCTGCAAAATATTACCAATGCTTTCGCTGAATTAAAAAGCCGTCTTGATGATCAGCTATTGGCAAAAAAAGGTGAAATGGTAAAGCGGTATCAACCTTTTATTGATAAACTATTTAGAACGGTTGAAGCAGCTGAATGCGACTATTATCAATTAATGTTTGGTAACGATATAGATGAGCATATATTGATTGATTATATATTGAGTAAGGTCACCCGGCTGAAATCCCGTGAAGCTGTTGCACTATATCTCGATCACGTGTTCACTAACGATGAATTGCTTGGAACTGCTGATTACAATAGGATTATCGATGGTTACATTCGCGAGCGTGGCAGTACAACGAAAGTCTTTTTGGAATTGAGAAAATACATTGAACAGTTCATCCATATTTTCCAGTCTGAAAAAATGCCACAATATGCGTCTGACGATTTAAATAACAAAATAAAATTATTACTAAGAAATATCACGGAAGAATATTTGTCAAATTTGTCTGCTCGTCCCTATGAACTGCTGACGGACCTAAACGGATTCTCTTATGATTTCGAGACGAATGAGGTAACGATCAATACCCTGCAACATAACTTAGATACGAAAGTCGATAATGAATTTACGTTTATCATTAATGCGATCTTAAAATTTGTGAAGTCTAATAAAGGACCAGCTCAAAAAGAGATGATATTGAAAATAGTAGAGGAGGTTGGCAATAATTATGCTAACCGGGGCAAGAACACGCTGTTATATCAGTATTTAGAAAATAAGATTGATGTATATTCATTGGATAACGCATCCAATCTCGTGATGAAAAACTTTGTTGCGTTTGTTTTTAATCCCGACAGTCTTGAAAAGCTAGATGATTTTTTGATAAGCAAAGATGTCGAAGACCGCTGGATGGCATTTTCTTTTTGGGGTGCCTATAACGGTTTCGCTAATATCAGCGGAAACTTTACCCGCGGCATTTTCAGTGCAAATAACATCGCACTTCAAGATTATATTGATGACTACTTACTAAAGTATAGAGATACTGTAGTAAACATTAAGCCGGATATTAGTAATTTGAAAAAGCCGAAGCAGTCCCGTATTCCGAAAAATTCGAACCCAGATAACAATCAGGAAAAGTGGTTGCGTGACCTTTACGATCAACATGTTGCTGGTCAATTCAAACTCCAAATTGACGAATTTAGAGAAGCTGTTAAAATAACCCAACTAAAAGATTTTCAGAATAATTTAAAGTCAAAACATCAAATTAGTAAGAAGGATTCCCTTCGCCTTTTTAATGGGATAAAAAGCTATCTTGACCCAACTGTTCTATTTCGTTAGTCTGTCGTGGCTGCAGAGTACTGGCTCTTCGGGTGCATAATCAAATTATTACACCGGATTTATGATCCATCCGTAAAACCAGATTGATTACTAACCAGCTTGGCTATGTTCAACAAAAGCGAACATCGAAAGTTTGTTCGGCCAAGGGTCATCGTGTTAAACGAATAGTTACTTTGCTTTGTGGCCATCATCAAGGAGCTTCTGAATGTCATCATTGCTATAATACAAGATACCCCAAGACATAACCATATAAAAAGGATATCCATTTTGTTGCTAGAACCACGAAAAATTATACGCTGCTCTCCCATACCAATACCCTCCATCCTCAATATATTGCTTTATCACGGCCACCCTTTTACCGTCATTCCGCATAAACACCGACAGGCTCTTCTGCAGGTCAGATGGCCGGAATGGAACGGCAACCCTTTTCTTTAGCAATAAATATAGGTTAAGTGCAGTCCGGGGCGTACTGAAATAATCTTTTTCACCTTCTATTAAGAAGGTTAATTCTGCATGCACTTCTGGGTGCACCTTTTTCCGGAGACCTTTTACCAGCTTTTTGGTCCATATTTTTAGATCTGTCTTGCTGCCGTCGGCATATTCAACCTCGTGCTGATAAACTATTTTATGATCGTAGACCACTTTAGAAGCGTTATGAATTTTAACTACTTCATTTTTGGAAATATTGTTGGGAATAATGGCACGGATGCCACAGTTTAGGATTGTAGGCAGCATGTTCAGTTGCTCTGTTTTAAGCTTGTCTTTTTCGGTAGGGTTGAGCAATTCAAAAAAGTATTTGTTCCGTTTCCCGAGGAGAAAGGACAACTCTTCGTCATCCAGATCGGTTTTTTGTAAAAGCTCGTATACACGGCATGCAATTTCATAGTCCATTCTAGACATAACGACAAGGGCTCCGGTAACCTGTTTTCTCTTTCGGTAACTTTTTGATTGCGCCATGAAATTTATAAGCTTCGCTGCCCAAACTTAATAAATCTTCAAGTGATATTTAAGCGAGTATTCCTGGATGCGCCATTAGTAGTAGCTGAATGTGGTATTCGAAGGCATATGAACGGTGAAGAAAATCTGCAACCAAGAGACAACCGAGTGGTAGAAGTACTCCTATTTTATGCGTTCTTTACAAGAAAATCTCCATCCGCTACCAAAAGACGACCTTTTACAACAGCGGATAAAGTTTCTTTTAATATTTCGGACTCTATTTCTTTGTCCTCAATGAAAAGGTGTTTAGCAACGTCTCTAAATGTTTTATTTTCATCGAAGAAACCATAGTCAATTAGGCCTTTTACTACAAGAAGCATATCTTCTTCATTTCTTAGTGTCAAAACTTTCTTTTCAACTTTCGTACCGTCGCTTGTCTGTTCTCATCAGGGGGCAAAAGTTCATGAATTTCCAGTTTTAATTCTTTGGCGAGATTTGGCAATTCAGAGGCTGGATATTGATTATCATATTTTCCATCCTCAATTCTAGCCACATAACCTTCAGAGTGTTTTAACAATAAGGATAAGTAACGAGCCGATAAAGCCAGAATAAGCCTTCTCAATTTGACCTTATTAATAATATATAAGGATAACGGTGTGATATTAGCCATTTACGATGCTAATCACTAATCCTTTTTGTTGCTAAAAGTCAATAATAGTCAAGAATTTGGATTTTTGTAAATACTTTTCTATATTTAGCCTCAATAACAGGTAAAATATATCTGTTTTTGAAGCATTTGACGCTGATTCTTGTTACAGAAAACGTAGGAAATTTTCAAAAGCGCAAGATCAGGAGTTCAATGCCCATGCTCTTACCTTTACGGGAAGAGGTGGGCTTGCTCTTGTTCTCGCTTAAGGGCTTCCTACGGCCTTCTGTAGGGAATGAGGTAAGTCCCATCTCTTTTCGAGAGAGAGATTTTCTCATAACATACTCATTGTTCGAATGCTTAAAAATTTGAGCAATGAAGTACATCCGGCATTATTCGATTTTATTTCTTCTAACTTACTTTTCCCCAAGGGGAATGTTAAGCAAAGCCGGTTGTTTGTTCTCACGTTGTTCATTCGAGCAACTTATCAAAAACGTCATATCAGCTCCAGAGTGATTTACTTTTAATCACTTAACACTTCAACATCATGGGGCCCCTGCATGTTGAGAATTTTCCTTAATCAAAATTTGTGAACTTCTTAACTCATCTTAATAATGAAGCCCAAAATAGGCTACGCAGGGTCCCCATTGCACAATTCAAAACGAGATCCTACAAGCAAAACTCAAAAAGACCCTTGTTTTTACGACAGCGATAAACAAACAGGGCGAGCCTTAGTAATTGCATATCTTATTCTCATTATTATCTTCTCTCTATCTGCTATTTGTTCTTCTTTTGCCCAGCTTCCCGAAAAAGGGTTACAACTCCACGATACCATCCCCGGCCGGCTCTGGAATCAACCCCTACCCGTTATCAACCATCCAGACGACAAAAGCACCATCACCTTGGGCGATTATGAACATAAACTCATTATCCTCGATTTCTGGGCCTCCTGGTGTGCGCCATGTATCACCTCGCTGCATGCGCTCGACACGCTTCAGCGGAAATTCGGGGGCCGGTTGCTGGTCCTGCCGGTTGATTACGAGCCACGAGCAACCGCCTCTGCTGCTTTAACCCGCGCCAGGATCAACCTTCCTTCGGTTATCTCCGACACGGTTTTGTCACAGTACTTTCTGCACCGCTTTGTGCCCCACCAGGTATGGATCTATAAAAATAAGGTACTGGCCATTACCTCTCATTCTGCCGCCACGGCAGCGAACATTGAAGCGGTTTTAAAGGACGAAGAACTGAATTTAGAAGTTAAAAACGACATCGTTCAATACAGCATTTCGGCCCCGCTGTATCAATATGCAGCAGAGAAGCATATGCCGGTATCATTTAGCTCCGCAGTTACCGCTTACATCCCCGGCCTTGGCACCAGCGAGGTCAATCAAACTACTGATTCGCTGAGGATTCTCAGCTTTAATAACCGCCCGCTGCTGTCGATATACAAAGGCATATTGAACATTCCGTTTAACCGGATCATCCTGCGCGGTACTGAAGCTGAAAGATATACAGAGAAGACACTTCCGCCCGAAGAGCGCCTGTTCTGCTTTCAGTTGCTGGCAAAGCCGGGCATTGCCGACAGCTCGCTGTACCGTAAAGCCCTTTCCGATCTTAATTTTAATTTCTCCCTCAACGGCCATTTTGAGGAAATGCCGGTAGAATGTTTTATCCTGAAAAAGGGCAGCGGAAAGCAGCCTGCTAAAAGTTCGGCAGCAACGACCGCAAAGGGTGCCGGAAAAGAACGCCTGCTTCCCGTTTCGCAGCTGGTTCAGATGCTTAATTCCTCTTTGTCATGGCTTCCCCGTCAGCTGGTATTTATCGATGAAACCGGCTTTTCAGAAAAGATAAAAACTGCGCTGCCCATAGCGGCTCTTAAAGATCCCGAAGTATTGGCAAAAGAGCTGCATAAGGCAAACCTCACGGTGACCAGGGAAACCAGAGATCTGAAAATGTTTGTGATCGGCAGCGCCACCGCCCGGCCGGAATTTTAACCCAACTTATAGATTAACAATGAACGATACGTTTAAATACATAACAAGATTCCTTTTCTTCTTTTTCCTGCCATTGCCGGTGCTGCTTTTTGGGCAGGAACGAATGGTAAGCGGCGTAGTAAGGGACTATGCGGATAAGGCCCCGCTGGCAGGGGTAACGGTCCGCACTTCGCCTGCCTTTGCAACCGCGGTTACCGGCGCGAATGGCTCTTTCAACATCCGCGCCAATGGCCGGACTGATTCGCTGATCTTCACCCTTATTGGATACGCTCCGAAGGCGGTCCCGCTGGCTGCCGCCGGGGAATCCCTTATCGTCGAAATGGAAGTTAGCGGCAATGAACTTCAGGAAGTAAAAATTGTAAACACTGGCTACCAGAAGATCCCCCGCGAAAGGGCAACGGGCTCTTTCAATATCGTCAGCGGCGACGTACTCAACCGG
>DALYUO010000129.1:13712-14323 GCA_031981225.1 Pararcticibacter sp. | reverse complement strand
GCAAAGCGTAAACCGGTATACTCGGTGTGAAAACCTGCCACCAACTCTGATTCAGCCTCCGGAATATCAAAAGGCGCCCGGTTACATTCAGCAAGTGAGGCTATGAAATAAATAATGTAAGCAATGATCAGATGGGGCGCCTGAAAAACATGCCAGGCCAGAAAACCACCCGTCTTGCTTACATCCCAAAATCCTAAGAACTTAATAGTCTCCGTCGCCGTTACTCCCTGCCTTACAGCAATAACCTGAAGGTCTAGCGACTGGGCAATCATCACCACCGACACCAGTGCAATCCCCGCGGGTATCTCATATGAAACCACCTGCGCTACTGACCGCAGTCCCCCAAGCAATGAATATTTGTTGTTTGAACCCCAGCCGGCCATCAGGATGCCAATGGATTCTACAGAAATGATAGCAAAAACATAAAACACCCCGATATTGAGAGATGCGGGAACTGCTCCCGGAGCCCAGGGAAGTGCTGCAAAACCCATATATACTGAAAGGAAAATGATCACCGGTGCCGCCGCGAACAATATCTTGTCGGCTGCTCCAGGCACGATAAATTCCTTCTGCAGCATTTTCAGTATATCGGCAATAGTTTGAAGGCTCCC
>DALYUO010000129.1:5271-13702 GCA_031981225.1 Pararcticibacter sp. | reverse complement strand
ATATATTATATAGAGATTCAATTTAACGCCGTAGTATCATGCAAACTTATAAAATACAGCCGAAAAACACTGCATTTTATAATTTATGAAAGTATAATGATAAAACACCAGACAAAAAAAGGGTGAAGCTTCTCGGCTTCACCCTTTAAAAATATTCGTTTAAAATTCTTACTCTTTATTTTTTAGGAGTAGCTGCTGTAGTTGCAGATATTCCTAATTTAGTTTTAACAAGGGCTAAGATATCTTCGCCGCCGTCAACGTATACTAATGACTGCTGAGAAGAATCGAAAACATAAGCAAATCCTTTTTCCTTTGCTACTGTCTTGATTGCGGTTTCAGCTTTCTGCATGATAGGGCTGTATACTTCCTGCTGCTTTTGAGCAATTTCTTGTCTGGCCTTTTCATTAGTTTCCTGCATTCTCTGTTCCATAGTGCCAATTTCCTTTGCCATTGTTTCCAATTCCTTAGCTACTGTTTCCTTGTTGGCCTGGCTTAATGTAGCTTCCTTATCACGGTAAGCCTGCACTTTTTTCTGGCGTTCTGCATCCATCTGCTGAAGCTCTGTTTGTTTTTGCTTCTGAAACGTCTGCAATTGTGTATCTGCTGCTTTTATTTCTGGCATTGATTGCAGAAGCTCTGCTGAATTGATATGCGCAAATTTCTGCTGAGCGTTCACTGTACTTCCTGCTAAAAATAATCCTACCGCTACTACTGCTACTTTAACTAGTTTTTTCATTCTGATACTAAAATTTATTATGGTGGTTTTTATACGTATTTTATTGTGCTACGGTTCCAGGTTTATATCCGAGGCGTGTAATAACTTCATTACTTTTATCCAAACGCGAACTTGCGTACAGAAGGATCACCTGACTGTTTTTATCGAGGATCATATCCAGCTGACTGCTTTCTGCGACAGCTTCCACTGCCCTGGCTACACGTTCCTGTATAGGCTTAATTAGTTTAATACGTTGCTGGTAAAGCTCGCCCTCAAATCCAAACTTCTGGCGCTGAAACTCTTTGGCAGCTTTTTCCTTCTCCACTATCTCTTCTTCCCGGCGTTTACGCATATCAGGAGTGAGCATTACCTGATCGGCCTGGTACGCTTTAAACAGCTTTTCCACTTCAGCCAGCCGGTCGTCAACCTGTTTCTGCCACTGCTGCGAAAGGGCATCCAGTTGCTTCTGGGCAGAATTATACTCGGGAATGTGTTTCAATATATATTCGCTATCTACATAAGCAAAACGCTGAGCAAATGCTGAAAGGCCCGAAACACATATAAACGCAATGATTAACAGCAATTTTTTCATTATTCTATCCTTTTCTTACTCAAACGGAAGTATCGTCAACAAAGTATCTTCAACAGCAAGCTGACAATTCCAATACACAAACTTATATAAAATACAATTAAAATCCACCACCAAGTTGTTGTGCTATACTGAACTGGAATCTTCCGCCTGATTTCCTCAGCATGTTGTCTGTGGTATCGTATACCTTGTCGAATCCATAGCCCCAGTCAATCCCCAGTAAACCAAATATAGGAAGGAAGATCCGCGCTCCCACACCTGCCGAGCGGCGTACATTAAACGGATTGAAGTCTTTAAAGTGATTCCAGGTATTACCACCTTCCACGAAGGTTAGCATAAACACTGTAGCCTGCTGACTGTTCATCAGAGGGTATCTCATCTCAACGATGTATTTATTAAAGATAGGGCTTCCCGAATAACGTGCAATGTTCGCCTCATAACCCAGAGGAGTTACGTTATTATTTTCGTAACCTCTCATCGATATAACTTCAGATCCCTGGAGATAATCGAATCCCCGCATACCGTCGCCACCTAATTTAAAGCGTTCGAATGCCGACTGTCCAACAGCATTGTTGTACTGTCCGAGGAAACCAAACTGTGCCTGAGTTTTCAGAACCAGCTTACCAACAATCCGCTGATACCACTGTGCTTCGAACTTCCATTTATGATACTCCGTAAACCTGTATTTGTCCTGATCAACCGCTGTCTTGTAATTAATATTGTTAAACAACGAATATGGAGGCGTCAGCTGCACCGTTAATCTGATGTGCGAACCCGAAGTAGGATAAATTGGCGCATCGATAGAATTACGGCTCAACTCTTCCGTGAGGTTAAAGTTATACGAGGTACCTGTCGAAAACAGGAATCCAGGATAATTCTTCAGTTTATACTGCTGAAGGTTAATAGAGTGATTCAGATTAAAATAGTCATCAGGCCACTTCAAACGCTTACCTAAGCTGAAGGTAACACCATTTAAGCGGATACGGTATTTTTGCTCATCGGTATAGTTGTAATACCTGGCATAGTCATCATTTGAACTTAAAGAAGTAAAGGCACTGATACCAAAATAGATCGGCTTCTTACCACCTAACCAGGGCTCGGAGAAAGAGAAGCTGTACGACTGGTACGACTTACCATTTGTTTGTCCCCTGATGCTCAGTTTCTGACCATCGCCTTTCGGAAGCGGCTTCCATTCCTTCAGATTAAACAGGTTTCTGGCCGAGAAGTTATTGAAGGTTAAACCCAGCGTACCGATGATACGGCCACCGCCGAAACCTCCCGATAATTCAATCTGATCTGAAGGCTTTTCTGCAACCACATACTCAATATCTACCGTTCCGTCGGCAGGGTTTGGAGTAGGATGAACATCCGTTTTTTGTTCGTCAAAGTTACCCAGCTGGGCAATTTCACGGGTAGTACGTACAACCAGCTCCTTTGAGAACTTCTGACCTGGTTTTGTGCGGATCTCACGCATTACCACTTTATCGTTGGTAATGTCGTTGCCCTTAACAGTTACTTTATTGATCGTATACTGAGGGCCTTCGTAAATACGAAGCTCGAGGTCTATGGTATCACCGTATATTTTGGTCTGTACCGGATCAACGTTGAAAGTAAGATAACCATTGTTCAGGTATAACGACGAAATATCCTCGCCATTAGGGTTGCCTCTTAGCCGCTTTTCCAGTTTCTCCTCACTAAATACATCGCCTTTCTCGATGGCGAGCATTTCTGCAAGGTTCTTTGTGGTATAAACAGCATTACCTGCCCAGGTTACGTTTCCAAAATAATATTTCGGTCCTTCGTATACGTGAATGTTAATATCCACTCTTCCGGTGGGCTTCTTAATCACTGTATCGCTTACGATCTCCGCATCTCTATAGCCCTTTTCCTGCATCTTCGCGATCATCGTGCGTTTATCTTCTTCATACTTATCCTGAAGAAACTTACCCGATCTGAAAATATTGATAGTAGATTTTTCTTTGGTTTTCTTAAGGAACTTACGTAAATGCTTATCCTTAAAATCTTTATTTCCTTCAAAGGTTATATCGTCTATCTTGGTCTTCGTCTTCTTATCAACGTCAACTATCAGAACAACGTTATTCGCTTCGGTAGTATCTTTCTTTTGTTCATATTTTACCTCTGTAAATAAGAACCCCTTTTCGTTAAAGAACTTTTTAATAATAGCCGTGGTAGTGCTCTTAAGGGCTTCATTAACGATTTTACCTGTGCGGTCCTTTAACTTCTCCTTGATATCATTCGTTTCACCTTTCTTCATACCCCTGAACTCCATACGCGTAAGCCGCGGGCGTTCAACAACAGCAATATCAAAAAAGATGGTATCTCCTTTCACATTACCGCTCAGTTTAACATCATCAAACAGGCCCTGCTGCCACAAAAACTTTACTGCATTTGCTGTAGCGTCTCCGGGAACGGTAATACGTTCGCCGGTAATAAGCTTGGATATCTGTATTAAGATGTCTTTCTCAAGATATTGGGCACCCGATACAGTGGTTCCCCCAACAATGTATTCTTTAGGATTAAGATAACTGAGTTCATCTCCCGACTGAGAACGTAACTGGAGGCCTGATTGCCGCCTGCCTATCTGAGCCATTACGGAAGTAGCAGCACAAAGAAAAAATATTATTATAAGAAATCTGTTCATTTAGTTTTTTGACGTTGCTAAAATAACGCAATCAGTTGTTAAATTTTGTTAAAAGGTAATTTTTTAAACCTGCTCGCTGGTTAGCCCGAAGCGACGTTCCCTTTTCTGGTAATCTATTATTGCAGCGTAAAGGTCTTCCCTCCTGAAATCTGGCCACAGCTTCTGCGTAAAATACAATTCAGCATAGGCGAGCTGCCATAATAAATAATTACTGATCCTGTATTCGCCGCTGGTCCGGATCATCAATGCGGGATCAGGAATCCCTGCCGTTGTAAGTCGCCCCGCAAATAATTCTTCATTGATATCTTCTGGTTTTATGTTGCCCTGCACCGCCTGTTCTGCAAGTTGCCGGGCCGCCTCTACTATTTCCCACCTCGAACTATAGCTCAAAGCAAGCGTTAATGTGCATTTTGTATTAGCTGATGTTTTATCTATAGCTTGCTGAAGCTGCTTTACACACCTCGAAGGCAGCTGTTTCAAATCCCCAATAGCATTTAAACGAACTCCGTTCTCCATTAGTGTCTTTGTTTCTTTATTTATAGTAGAAACAAGCAGCTCCATCAGCGCAGTTACTTCAATCCAAGGCCGGTTCCAGTTTTCTGTTTAAAAGGTATATAAAGTGATATACGAAACTCCTGCCTCCACTGCACCTTCAACTACGTCCCTGACAGATAAAACACCACTCTGGTGACCGAAAAAGCGCATCTTGCCTTTCTCTTTTGCCCATCGCCCGTTGCCGTCCATAATAATGGCTATATGTTCGGGCAATCTGCTTTTATCAATTTGTTCCAGTAAACTCATCAGTAAAATTAAAAGCCCAAGCGGGCATTTGGGGGTCAAAGGTATAAAAAAATTGATAGCGGTCAATTTACAGATTGACAATTGGATGCCTGATGGCACTTGCACCTACTGGACGGGCGGGCATTTACTGCCAAGGAATGTATACGTGAGGGTAAACCCCGTAAAAAAATAGGTGTCCCTCGGCCTGAAATCACCACGTTGGGTGCGGGGATCATTCGCAGGAAATCCCTTTTCGGGCGAACGGTCGGAAAGAGCTATCCGCAGCCCGTCCTGCGGGTTTGAAGGATTGAGACCAGACATATCGTAATACCGGCCGCTAACATCGTCCAGATAATCGGTTGATGTAGTACGGTAGCCAAGTTCAGCGCTCAGCGTCCAGTTCCTTAAAATATTGTATTTAAAGCCTGCTCCGTAAGGAACAGACAAGGCGTATTTCCGGTAAGGACTGGCAGGGGCCTGATTTTCCGTCCGCAGGGCATTTAACTCGTAGGTCTCTCCCATGTAATTTGCCTTCGGATTGAACATAACAAGTCCTGCTCCGGCAAACAGATAAGGAGAATACCGTTTTCTGCTTAATGAAGGAATATAATTGAAGAAATTAAACTCTATCTGCAGACCAGCTTCTGTAACCGGCGAGAAAAAACTTAAATCCCTCATTCTCTGCTGCTCATTATCAGAAACAGAATCGGCAGCGCTGATCTTACCATGAAGGATGCTGAGTTTCAGCGACCAGTAACCGTCAAAATTCCTTTTCACTATTATTCCGTAAGCCATATTATTCACAGAATAGGGTTTGACCGGATTTAAATCGCCCATATAGCCTGCGCCTCCACCAAAAGCCCCTATTTCCCAGCTTTGGGCCAGCGCTGCATGAAAGCTGCAGGCCGTCAGAAAAACCAGTAAAAGGATTTTGATACTCTTTAAATTCATTGAATTAACCCCTAAGCCCTATGTTGTGCAGATGATACCTGTTAAGCTGATAAAATTTACAGCAGTTTACAAAACTACAAAATTGTTTATACTGCGCTCCTGCATGCTAACAGCGGCAAGTCATTTTTGTCTTGTTGATTGCGCAATTTCCGCTAATAATTCCTTGTGTCGATGCCCCAGAGCATCTTATTTCTTAAAGTCGACAGATAGCTTTCGTTATTAAGCCTCACCAGGTTGATCTGAAAGTCGGCCTTGCGGACGCTGAACTTCAGTGAGCAATCTATTATTTCTGTTCGTGAGTCGAGCGACAGCAGATACTTCGAACTTCTGCCTTCCAGCTCGAACGACAGAGTATAAGCATCGGAGATCACTACAGGCCTCACATTCAGATTATGCGGAGAGATAGGAGTAATAACAAAATTCTCGGATTGAGGGAAAATAATCGGACCTCCGCAGCTCAGGGAATAGGCCGTAGAGCCGGTGGGCGTTGCCACAATCAAGCCGTCGGCCCAGTATGAATTGAGGAACTCGCCATTGAGGTACGCGTGAATAATCATCATGGCAGAGTTATCGCGGCGGTGAACGGTAAGATCGTTCAGAGCAAAGTTCTCGTCGCCGAAGATTTCATTATCTGTGTCTACCCGCAGCAGATCACGACTGTCTATGGTATATTCACGTTTAACGAGGCTCTCAATAGCCGGCAGGATATCGCCTTTATTAATACTTGCAAGGAAACCGAGGCGCCCGAAATTGATACCAATTACCGGAATGCCCGAATCTCTTATCAAGGTCACCGTATCGAGCATCGTGCCGTCGCCCCCCAGACTGATCATAACGTCGACCAGTCCCTTGATTTCATGGTAATCTTGAAATACCCACAATTTACGGGGAAAATAAATCCGACCTGATATAAACTTATTGAACTTCTCGTAGATATAAAGCTCAATGTCGAATTTCCTAAGGCAATCAAAGACCTCCTGAACAAAAGGTAATGTAGTATTACTAAACTCCCTGCCGTAGATTGCAATCTTCATTTTATTTCATCTTTTTGGCGTAACCGATGTATGGGCATCTCAAATCAAAAGCTCAGGTAGTTCATCAGTTGTTCGTACCTGTCGGAGCTGCCCGCTTCATCTTTAATATCATTAAATGTTGCAATAACGGTATAGTCGTACCTGAGGAAAGAAGCAACGATAGCAGTAATATCACTGCGGTTCAATTTCAAAGTAATTTCAGTACGGGTGGAGTCGACAAAGGATGTGATATAAGAGCTAAGGATCCGGCAATTGTTCGATTCAACAATTTGGGCTATATGCGATAAAGAACTATTGCGGTTGTTCATTTCAAGGACGATTATCCCTCCCGGCTCTTTCATCGCCGTAATAGAAGCAATATATTCCATCATGGTATTGATGGATATTACCCCCAGGTAATGTTTATTCTCATCCAGCACAGGCACTACGCTGAGCCGGCTTTCATAGAACAATCGTATCACCTCATAAACGTGCTGTTCATGATCTATGAACACTTTCTTCAGCCTTAATCCTGAGTCGGCGAGTACCGTATTAAAATCAGGGGTTTCGAAAAGGTCCTCGTCGGATAGCCCTCCGAGAAGCTGAACTTCATCTACTACCGGCAGATGGCTCAGCCGGAACTCTGCCATACGGTCCAACGCCTTCTGAATATTATCGGAAGGCGTTAAAGGAGGTATTGCATCAGATATAAGTTCCTTCGCTAGCATATTATTTAAGGAGTACTCTGTCTAAAAATTTTTGCAAGTATTCGATAAACTCTGCAGGCCGTTCCATCATCGGAGCATGTCCGCATTTATCCACCCAGTTTAGTTCTGAATTAGGTAACAGATGATAAAACTCCTCCGCAACTTCAGGCGGCGTTACCTTATCATCTTTCCCCCAAATGAGGCAAACCGGTATTGTGATCTTATGCAAATCCTTTGCCATATTATGTCTGATGGCCGATTTAGCCATAGATAAAATTCTGATCACCTTATTACGGTCGTTAACAGCAGCAAAAACTTCGTCTACAAGTTCTTTGGTAGCCATTGCCGGATCGTAAAAAGTAAAGGCCACTTTTTCCTGGATGAAGTCGTAGCTTTCCCGGCGGGGAAAAGATCCGCCGAAAGAATTCTCATACAAACCCGAACTGCCCGTTAATACAAGGGCCTTTACATATTCGGGATTGCTAAGCGTAAATATTAAAGCGACATGGCCTCCCAGAGAATTGCCAAGCAGATTGATATTTTTCAACTGCTTATGCCGTACAAACCTGAGCAGAAACTTGGCAAGTGTGGTCACACCTGTAGTCAGCAGCGGAAGTTCATAAATAGGTAGTAACGGAATTACAACCTTGTACTGAGTTTTGAAGGCTTCCGTAACATCTTCCCAATTGCTTAACGCGCCGAACAGGCCATGAAGCAATAATAAGGTATCACCTTCACCTTCCTCAATATACTTAAATCCGTTTTCTTCTTTTACGATATAACTCATAGTTCTAAACGAGTGTGTTTAGCTAAATTAAATTGAGGCGCTATTTATATGCACAATCAGGAATAAAAGTACGCTTTTATAAACTAATCGCAACAAAGCTGAAAAATAAACAATCAGGAAAGGAGTTGTTTTACCACTTCGGAAATAGTCTTTCCATCTGCCTTACCCGCAAGTTCCTTATTAGCAGCGCCCATCACTTTCCCCATATCTTTCACCGAGCTGGCGCC
>DALYUO010000129.1:3460-5261 GCA_031981225.1 Pararcticibacter sp. | reverse complement strand
GCTTTATAAATATCGGCAGATTCCTTACGCTGCTTCGCCAGCTTTTGCAGCACCTTAACTTCAGTTTCTTCGGTAAGGCCCTCAGAGTTTCCTTTTTCTGACTTAGCCAGCAGAATGGCCGCTTTAATAGCACGAAGTCCCCGTAACCGGGCTTCACTCTTTGCAAGCATCGCTGCTTTAATTTCCTGATCTACTTTTTGTTGTAACATGTTATTAAGCTTTCAGCTCTCAGCCTTTAGCTATCAGCTTTCCCTGATAGTTAACAGGCATCAGCATTGTCAATTATTATTTGTTCGCTGCTTTATTCGCTATCAGCTCTCAGCCTTCAGCAATCAGCTCTTTTTCATTGTCAATTGTCCATTGTCAACTGTCAACTGTCAACTGTCAATTGTCAATTGTCAATTGTTCTTATGCCAGTAATACGCTCCGGCCTGAGCCGTAGGCATCACCACCATCTCATTAATATTAACATGAGCAGGTCTTGATACCACGAACCAGATGGTGTCGGCGATATCCTGTGCTACAAGCGGGTCAAAGCCTTCATACACCTTTTTAGCACGCCCGGTATCTCCTTTAAACCTCACTTCAGAGAATTCTGTTTCAACAGCTCCGGGATGAATGGCGGTCACCTTAACTCCATAAGGAAGCAGGTCAATACGCATTCCCTTGTTCAGAGAGTCGACAGCGTGTTTTGTGGCACAATAAACATTGCCATTGGCATATGTTTCTTTACCGGCAATGGAACCCAGGTTTACAATATGCCCCTGCTTCCGCTTTACCATCCATGGAGACACCACCCGGGTAACATACAGAAGACCTTTAATGTTCGTATCAATCATCGTATCCCAGTCGTCGGTATTACCTTCGTGGATTGGATCGAGCCCCTGACTAAGACCAGCGTTATTAATTAATACATCAACAGCTTTCCATTCTTCGGGTAAGGCCGAAAGTTGCATTTCAACTTCAGCTTTACTGCGTACATCGAGCGTGAGAATCTGTATTTCAATGTTGTGAGTACTGCTCAGTTCGGAGGATAAACGTTCCAATCGTTCCGTCCGCCTGCCTGTGAGAATGAGATTGTAGTTTTGTGCGGCAATTAACCTCGCACAGGCTTCGCCGATTCCAGCAGTAGCTCCCGTTATAAGAGCAATTTTAGGCATATCTAATATTTTGATGGCGAAATTAGTAATAACTTCCGTTATTATCCCAATGTTATTTAGCAGTTGGCTTTTGGCAATTGGCTTTTGGCTTTCACCAATCGACTCAACTCATAACCCATAATTCATAATTCATAACTCATAACCGTACCGCAGCTTTAGGCTCAAGCAACCACTTGTCTTGATACTTGCGTCTTGATACTCATCTCACAACACACAACCCGCAACCCTACTCAAAATACAGGCTAAACTGAATATTCCTTAAATAAAGTTTATCAAGGGGACTGGCAAACGGAGTGACGTCATGTTTTAGCACATCATTAAACGACTGGGAGAATTTTATCTCGGGCGACAGCTTAAAGTATTCAAAATACAGATCAAAGCCGATACCAGCCTCATACGAAAGGTAGTTCTTCTTATTTTTCAGAAGCTTCTCTGAAAAGATATTGTTCTCATCATCCAGCTTCTTTTTCGATATTATATCCATGGAATACTTGGCACCAGCCAGAAGGTACGCCCTGAAGTTTTTACGCCTGTCGGATTTAATCTTAACGCCAAGCGGAAGATCGATCACAGACGACTGAACCTTCTTTTCCAAAACCTGGCCCGTATAGCGGTATTCGTAATAAGCGAGGCGGTCTGAA
>DALYUO010000129.1:736-3450 GCA_031981225.1 Pararcticibacter sp. | reverse complement strand
CGGCGTTGTTACCCAGGCGAAGGTTACTCACAAATCCAAGTCCGAAGCCGGGGCTCCCGGAAGAGCTTACACTATATAAGGTATCATGAAGGATAGTTTCAGAGGGATCATGCTGAAATTCCGGATATAAATCACTAAAGGGCGTTCTCCATGCGGGCGCCTTCAGCACCTTGAACTCAGAATTTACATATTGAAAGGTGAAACCAAAGTGCAGCACCTCGTCATCCACGCCTCCGCCCCAGTTGTCCTGTGCCGACGAACCAAGGGCAGTAAAGAGAAATATAACGAAAGCACCAATACACGTTCTCATTTAACACCGGTATAGATCGAACTAATGCCAAACGTCAGCGGCCGGCTTTTAGTTTCCCTGTATCCCACTTTTTCCATCAGGGCAGTAAGCTCTTTTCCCTCAGGAAATGCTGCTACGGATTCAGGAAGATATTTATAGGCGCTATTGTCTTTAGAAAAAAGCTTTCCTATCGCCGGTGTAATCGAGTGAAAGTAAAAATTGTAAAGCTGCTTCACAGGAAAAACCTTCGGCTTCGAAAACTCCAGGATCACTATCTTACCTCCCGGCTTTAACACCCTCAGCATATCTCCAAGCCCCTTTTCCAGATTTTCATAATTTCTTACGCCGTATGCCACAGTAACCGCATCGAAAGTATTGTCTTCAAACAAGAGCTTTTCGGAATCCCCCATTCTCACTTCAAATACATCACTAAGGCCTCTCTTCGTTATCTTCTCGGCAGCAACAGCTAACATACCTTCCGAAATATCTACCCCGATCACCTTCTTTGGCTTCAGCATACGGATAGCCTCGAAAGCAAAATCGCCTGTTCCGGTGGCAACGTCAAGCATATATTCCGGTTTATTGCGTTTCAGCTCCCCTATTGCTATTTTCCTCCAGATAATATCGATTCCAAGAGACATAAAGTGGTTCAGAAAATCGTATGTCCCCGAAACTTTATTGAACATATCGGCTACCTGCTCTTTTTTTGTAGCATTCTTATCTTTGTAGGGAGTTACTTGTTGCGACATAGATGGCAAAGATAAGAATATATTTGCGTGGTTAATTTTCATCATTTATAATTGTAGCACGATTCGATGAACAAGTATCCCAATCAAACCCGCTTTCTTATTGCGATCGACTGCATTATTTTCGGCTTCGATGGCGAGAACCTGAAACTTTTGCTGATCCACAGGGCCCTGGTACCCGAGAAAAACAAGTGGAGCCTGATGGGAGGTTTTGTTCAGCCCGACGAAAGCACCGATGCCGCGGCCGGAAGAATACTGAAACAACTCACCGGACTGGAAGGAGTTTACATGGACCAGCTCCGGGCCTTCGGAAATCCCAGCCGTGATCCGATAGAACGCGTGGTGAGCATTGTTTACTCTGCCTTAATTGATATCCGGAAGTATAAGGAACAGCTGAGTGATGAGTACCAGCCCGAATGGTTTCTCCTTAAAGATATGCCGCAGCTCATTTTCGATCATGAGGAAATGGTACGCGCAGCACTGAAGGACCTTCGCTATAAAGCTGCGTTACATCCTGTCCTTTTTGAGTTGCTGCCCGAAAAATTCACTCTCCCCCAGTTACAGGCTCTGTATACCGGTGTTTACGACGCCGAATTCGACAAACGAAACTTCAGCAGGAAAGTACTTTCCACTGGTCTGCTTATCAAGCAGAAAGAAAAAGACAAAGAAAACTCTAAAAAAGGCGCCTTTTACTATGTGATCGATAAATCAAAGTATAAGGATAAGTTTCACTCATTTTTAAACTTCGTCCCCAATCCCGATAATTTTCTTTTTTAAAAAATATGCTTTTTAAAAAGGAATTTCTATTTTTGATACAAATAAGTGTTATTTAGACACGAATACCAGTTATGAACTCAGAACACTTTGTAATAGGAGTAGATTACGGAACGGATTCCGTACGCTCAGTAATCGTTAATACGAAGAACGGACAGGAAGTTGCCGCTTCAGTTTTTTACTATCCCCGCTGGAAAGAAGGTAAGTATTGTAATCCCGAAAGGAATCAGTTCAGGCAGCACCCGCTCGACTATATTGAAGGTGTGGAGCAGACGATTAAAAAGTGTCTGCAACAGGCAGGTGCATCTGTTGCCGCGGATATAAAAGCTATTTCGGTCGACACTACGGGTTCTACGCCAGTAGCGGTAGACAAAACCGGAACCCCGCTGGCTTTGCTGCCGGAGTTTGCAGAAAATCCCAACGCCATGTTTGTTCTTTGGAAAGACCACACATCCGTTAAGGAGGCTTCCGAAATCAATGAACACGCTAAGAACTTCGGGACAAACTACCTTCAGTTTGTTGGAGGGATTTATTCATCTGAATGGTTCTGGGCAAAACTGCTGCATGTGTTCCGCGCCGATGCGCAGGTAAGAAATGCCTGCCATAGCTGGGTAGAACACTGCGACTGGATCCCCTTCGTGTTAACGGGAGGAAAAGACGTAACACAGATCAAACGGGGAGTTTGCTCAGCCGGACATAAGTCGTTATGGTCTGAAGAATTTGAAGGCTTCCCTCCTGATGAGTTTTTCGCTACCCTCGACCCTCTTCTGAAAGGCTTTACCTCAAAGTTGCCTGCCGAAACGTATACTTCTGCGCAAGCTGCCGGTACTTTAAGCGCCGAATGGGCAGAACGCCTGGGATTATCTGAAGACGTTGTGATAGGCATTGGAGCTTTCGATGCCCAT
>DALYUO010000129.1:0-708 GCA_031981225.1 Pararcticibacter sp. | reverse complement strand
GATGGGAACATCCACATGCGACATGCTGGTTGCTCCTGCAGATGAAGTAAAGGGAACGCTGGTAAGAGGAATATGCGGACAGGTGAACGGATCGATTATTCCTGGGATGATCGGAATGGAAGCCGGACAATCGGCTTTCGGCGATGCATATGCATGGTTTAAAAATGTTCTGATGTGGCCGGTAAAACAGCTTCTTTTACAGTCGGACATCATTGATGCTGACACCGCAGCAAAACTAGTTGCAGATATAGAAGGACGTATCATTCCTGAACTAAGCCGCCTGGCGGATCAACTTCCTCTGGAAGAAAACGGAGAACTCGCCATTGAATGGCTGAACGGACGCCGTACGCCCGATGCCAGTCAGCTTTTGAAAGGTGCCTTCCTTGGGCTTGATCTGGGAAGCGACGCCGTAAAGATGTTCCGTTCGCTGGTTGAAGCGACCTGCTTTGGTGCCAGGAAGATAGTAGACCGCTTTATTGAGCAGGGAGTACCGGTTAAAGGACTCATTGGCATGGGCGGAGTGGCTAAAAAATCGCCCTTCATCATGCAGATGATGGCCGACGTAATGAATATGCCTATCAGGATCCACAAGTCTGAACAAACCTGCGCTATCGGTGCGGCTATGTTCGCTGCCACCGCTGCCGGCATCTACCCTAAGGTGGAAGACGCAATGGCTGCAATGGGCCAGGGCTTCGACGTTGAGTATCT
>DALYUO010000128.1:10932-14340 GCA_031981225.1 Pararcticibacter sp. | reverse complement strand
GCATGCATTTGACAATTACAGGGAGAAAAATTCGTACCTGTTTATGCTCATTTAAGTTTTCAAGCTATTAGAAATGGATAATGGAATATCATTCCATTACCGGGTTCCCCTTAATCTCCAGCTTGGCGAAGCGCCGCACCTCCAGCCCTGCATACCCGAAGTCTTCTACTACTTTCCCTTCAATTAAATAGCATCCTGCTCCCCTGAAGGGATAACCGGACGTTGAATCGGGGAAATGCACCGTATCGAAGAAGTCGCCCTTTACGTCCAGAAAGGTGCCGAACCACATTTTTTTATTATTCTTTGTGTGTACCGTCTTTTCACAAACATACAGGCCCACCATCCTCACAACGGCACCAACGTGCTCATTCATTTGCCTGGCCATCACATTTCCCCGGAAGCCGGTTTTCAGCAGGTCGAACATCGAAAGCGAGAGCGGATAGCCCAGAAGCTCCAGCTCGTGATAGGCATCTTCCAGGGCGGTAGTGCTCAGCTCCGGAAGCTCATAGTGTTTCGCCTCCACCTGGAAAAGCTCGGCTTCATTCAGCGGCTTAACTTTGTTGCCCAGCAAGGTGTGAACGTCCCAGAGCAGCTCCTTCTTATTTTTACCGGTGAAGCGCAATGCCCCGACCCGTATCAGGATGATGGCCTGCTCCAGGTTGATAACGGTCCGTTTTACAAAATCTTCAAGGTTATGATAAGCACCATTTAGCTTTCGCTCTTCCGGGATCAGGCTGATCAGCTTGTTCTCCAGTCCCTGGATACCCACAAATCCCAGCCAGCAGCCGGTACCTTTTACATTTACCACATCGTCGCTGTGGTTTACACAGGGCAGATGCACCGTTGCTCCTGCTTTCTGCAGCTCGTGAACGTACAGCCAGCGGGTATAGAAACCGCCGTAATTGTTCAGCACCGCCACCATGAACTCAATAGGATAATACGTTTTCAGAAAAAGGCTCTGGTAACTTTCCACAGCAAAACTCGCAGAATGTGCCTTGCTGAAGCTGTATCCTGCAAAGCCCGATACCTGCCTCCACACCTCTTTAACCGTTTCTTCGGGCCGGCCAAGACGCAGCGCCCCTTCAAAGAAACGGTCGACGAGGCGGTCGAACTCCACGCGCGAGCGGTATTTTCCGCTCATTCCCCGCCTTAGGATATCCGCATCCGCACCATCCATACCTGCAAAATGCATGCACACCTTAATTACATCTTCCTGGTACACCATCACCCCATAGGTTTCGCCGAGCTGTTCTTTTAATACCGGGTGCAGGTATTTGACGTCTTCCGGACGATGCCGGTTCTCTTCAACAAGATTTACCGCCTGCTTGATGTGACCGATCCCCCGCTGACTCAGGATATCATATTTATCATAGCCAATATCCTCCGCTTCATACATATCCCACTGCACTACAGGCATGCCTTTGGGAGGCAGGTCAAGCGCCGTATAATACGTGATTGGCTCTTCCGATACCAGCACACCGCCCGCATGGATACTCCGCTGGTTTGGCATGTCGCTCATCAGCGCGTGTACGGCCAGGATCTTTTTAAACGTTTCATTATCGCGGTTCTGGCGCTCCTTCGAGCGGTCGGTAAAACTGTCGATCTCAGCCTTGGGCAGTCCCATTACTTTTCCGATCTCGCGGATCACCGAGCGGTCGCGGAAGGTCGTCATGGTGCCGAGCAAAGCGGTGTGCGTGCTGCCGTACCGTTTGAAGATATAATCCTGCACATCTTCCCGCTCGTCCCATGAAAAGTCCAGGTCAAAGTCGGGTGCCGAAGTGCGCTGTTCATTCAGGAAGCGCTCAAAATACAGGTCCAGCTCAATCGGATCTACATCCGTGATCCGCAGGCAGTAAGCAGCAATACTGTTGGCCCCAGAGCCACGGCCTACATGGTAATAGCCTCGTGACATCGAGTAGCGGATGATGTCCCAGGTGATCAGGAAGTAAGAACAAAAGTCAAGGGCATTAATCACCTTCAGCTCATATTTCAACCGCTTTTGGGCTTCCTTGTTGTTTTTTCCATAACGGTAAAGCATGCCTTCCCATGCAAGTTTCTCCAGCAGGGCCGTGTCGTCCTTCCGGTTGCCCGTAAAAGTCTTCCGGTTAAGTTTTACCTTACCCTCCGGGTAGTCCATCAGGCACTCGTCAAGCAGCCGCCTGGTATTGTCCAGGATAAAAGGATATTTGGCAAACTTCGCCTCCAGTTCTCCGGGCATCAGAAACTGGTCGGACTCCCGGCATTTGTCATCTGGCCCCACTTTACTCAGTAGGGTATTCAAATCAATCGCTCTCAGGTACTCATGCAAGCGGTATTCAATCCGGTTAGAAACAAATACAGGCTGAAGCACAAGCAACTTATCTTTAATATCTGCAGTTCCCTTCTTATAAAGAAGATGCAGTTCGTCGGCCCGTATTCCTAGAAACTCATTCGGCCCAAGGGGGTGACCATGCATGCTGAAAGGGTAAACAATAAAGGCGTGTACAAACAAGGGAGGCCGGTCCGGAAGTTCTTTCTTTGCCAGGTTATGTTCTGTGAGAAAATCATTAAGCTCCTTCATCCCCTCCTTACTCCGGGCAATGCCGGTATAGAGCAGCTTCTTATCGCGCCTGAACTCTATGCCTCCGATGGGTTCAATACCACCCGACTTGCGGCATTTGCGGATAAACTCCATGACACCCGTTGAGTTATTGATATCGGTAAGCACCATGCGCGTAATTCCACGCCCCTTCGCTTCTTCAATCAGCTTGTCCACAGACATAGTCCCGTAGCGGAGGCTGTACCAGGAGTGAACGTTTAAATACATGGCATTTATAAGCTTATATCCATGGTAGAGGCCAGCGAAATAGCATTCTCACCAAAACGCTGCCTGATCTTGTCCATTGCCTGGCAAAGGCTGTACTGCCCGCTGGAATCGCTGTAGAGGTCGATCTGCTCAAAGCCGCTCACCAGGTTTGATAACCGCACCCCCACCAGGCGGATCAGCATCCGCTTCTGGTATACCTGCCGGAAGAGCTCCTTAGCCTTCCGGATCAGCACGCTGTCTAAAGAGGTATACGGGATGACAGCCTGTTTAGTGACATCCTCGAAATTGGAATACCTCACCGTTACCGTAACGCAGGCGGCGAGCTTCCGCTTTTGCCTCAGCTCGTAGGCTATGCCCATCACCATCGAAGTGAGAAGATGGTTGATAGAGTCGACGTCGATGGTATCCGCACGGAAAGTGCTCTGCGTGCCGATGCTCTTCTGCTCGTGGAAAGGGATCACGGGCGACAGGTCAATCCCTTTAGCCTTCTGAAGCAGTACTAAGCCGTTCTTGCCCAATGCCGTATTCATCTGGTCAGGATGCATCTGCGAGAGTGTATAGATCTTTTTGATGCCCATGTCGCTCAGCTTCAGGAAGGTCTT
>DALYUO010000128.1:1069-10778 GCA_031981225.1 Pararcticibacter sp. | reverse complement strand
GGGCATAAAGCCGCGTGTTGTGGAAGCGGTCCATGCCCGTCATGTCGATATAATGCTCGTCGATCGAAGCTTTCTCAATCAGCGGGACGCGCTCTTTCAGAATGTCGGTTATTTCATGGGAGGCTTTGGAATACTCATCCATATTTCCCTTAATAAAGACGGCATGCGGGCATAACATCTTTGCCATCCTCGACGACATGGCAGAATGCACACCAAACTTGCGGGCTTCGTAACTGCAGGAGGAAACAACGCCCCTGTCTGACGTGCCCCCAATAATCACCGGTTTCCCGGCCAGTCGCGGATCCTTCCTTACCTCTACCGAAACAAAGAAAGCATCCTGGTCCATATGAATGATCTGCCGCTCCATCTGATAATACTACAATTCTGCACTGCAAACTTATGCTAATATTTTTAGTATTACGAATAAGCAGTTGAAAAAGTTTCACGAAAGCCTGCAAAAAGCCGGGAAATAAAGGGCTCATTAATTCCCTACAAAGTTCGCCATCCCGCCTCACACAGGTTCGCTTCGCCAAAGTGGAGGTCAGAAAAATGGGTATCCACCTAACGGCGGAGCCTCCGCATTTTTCTAACCTCCACCTTGCCTTTAGTGCTGCCGGATGCCGCTCAGTGCACCATAATTAATTCATTAAATCAATAAGTTATGGAAAAGCGCAGAAACCAGTTGGCATTGTATCAGGTAGCAGAGATCAAAGTAAGTTACTTTCCTAAGTTTAAGGCTTCAGAACGTCCTGTGATTACAGGTGCTAAAAGTGCCTTTGAGATTCTAATGGCTAACTGGGACCAGGGAAAGATCCAGTATGTGGAACAGTTTAAAGTGATTTTACTAAGCCGGGGAAACCGTGTATTAGGAATATACGAAGCATCAACAGGAGGTGTTTCCGGGACCGTTGCTGATCCGAAAGTCATCTTCGGAGCTGCATTAAAAGCCAACTCGTCAGCGGTTATTATATCACATAACCATCCGTCATCTTCTTTAAAGCCCAGTCAGGCTGACATAAATCTTACGAGAAAGCTTACTTCAGCCGGAGAAATGCTTGATATGCCGGTTTTGGACCATATTATCGTTACAGCAGATGGATTTTATTCATTCGCTGATGAAGGGTTGCTTTAGACCCTTTTAAGTAAAAAGCCCTGCCTGTGATGAGCACAAACAGGGCACCTAAACCTTATCAGTGTAAAAATAATACAAATCCGGAATAGTGCTTTTATTTTTGTGTAAATTCTGATATTGTTCCGATAATAGGATGGTATAACCTCTACACACATCTCTGCGTCCTAACTGATCATTTTCCTGTCCTGCTATAAATGAGGAATATTGGTGTATAGAGACAAAAAGTTAATTACTCTCATGCCTTTACAAAATATAGATCAGGTTCTTTTGATTGGTGAATGCTTTTTACGAGTAAAGAATTTGGATTCGACTTGGTGTTTATCCCAAAGTGTATTTTTACTTCTTGTATTAGGAAATTGAGGAATATCTCCTACAGCTAGATGAGGCTATAATTAAAAGAAGCCACTGATAAACTTTCATTTTGTAGAGTCGTTGTTAACATCAATTGCATTATATTCTTCACTGAAAAATTCAGGAAGGGTTACTTTCATCTTATTAAGTATTTTGATTAAAGTACCAACGGTTATGTTTAAGCTTCCTGCCTCATATTTACCGTACTGTGCCCTATCAAGCCCATGTTCATAAGCAAAGGTTTCATGGCTTGTGTATCCCCGTGATTTTCTGAGATAGCGAAGCCTAATTCCGATTCTTTTCTTTTCCTCTTCAGGGTTTATCTCAGTAAATCCAGCATTTTTTTTCATGATATAAAGAACACAATCAAGAAAATTTATTACCACTCATTATAATGAGTGGTAATATTTGCAGATATATGAATTTCTTTGTATTTTAGTATCTTAAAATGCAAGTGTTTATACTTTGAAGTATTAAATATTTTAGGATAAAGAGTAATTAACGAGCCTCGCGGTCGAAATCTGGTAAATTTTAGAGAAGCGAGTGTAAGTGCTGCGCCAATGTCCTATCTTTGAAATCCCTATTTCTTAGGGTAGGGCTGGCGCTCGCTTATTCTTCTGTATCTCTATCTACCTAATTAAGGTAGAAAAGTCAAAAGTTAGCTTTTGCTAATGAGTAGGTGGGCTTTACCAGAGCCTCGACTGCAGTAAGATGCGGGTGACCAGCCCCCCTCTTCGGAGGGAATAACACCTTAATCTACATATAGGCTTGTTATCGACATTGGATGATGATGAGCAAGCAAGCCGGTAACCGAGTGTTTTTATTTGAAGCGGTAGATAACCAAAAGTGTTTCTTTCGTTTACATTCTTTTAGAGAGCCTGAAAGAATGTATTATTATACCCATCGTCTTTCTGCTTCGGCTGTTTATTGGTATTTCTATCTCTCGAATATTATCTATCTGCTGCTTTTAGAAGTTCACATTCTAGTATTAAGCCCCCCTGTTTTAAGCAAGAGAATTTATACGGTCTTCAGAACTACACTCTTCGAAAACCTCAGGGCTGAACCTTCACCGAAACGGAATCCGATTATTAACGTTCCTAAAAATCCTGAATGACGATTTTTCAATGATTCTATTCGGCGGCAACATTGGTGATTTATCATCAAGTACCACCTGGAACTTTCTCTTCACAAAACTTCTATTCAAGAATTTATGAAAAAAAAGCTATTAACGATAGCCCTGGCCGTGCTATGCCTTTTTTTGACCGCAAATGCACAAGTACTAAAAGTTCTCCAGTTGGGCGACAAGATACCGGAGGATCTATGGCAAGCACCACTACAGATAATAACCCCTTCAGGAGGCAAAACTACTCTTACGCTAAATGAATACCGCGGCAAACTTATTATCCTTGATTTCTGGGCGACCTGGTGTTCAGGATGTATAGCTGCAATGCCGAAGCTAAGAGAAATTCAGCAAAACTTTTCTGAGAATATAAAAGTCTTATCGGTTACCGAAGAGGGACAAGGAAAGGTCACCGCCTTTATTAGTCGCAACCCACAAATATCATCGGCTGATATTCCAGCAGTGGTCAGTGATACTATTTTGCATAAAGTATTCCCTCACAGGTTTATCCCTCACTATGTATGGATCGGCAAAGACGGAACCCTGATGGCAACCACCGGAACAGATGGCTTGACTGACCCGGCGGTGAGGGATATGCTTACCGGGTCTCCACAGAAAAATGCTGTGAAGACTAAGAAAGATCTCGACATTCAGAAACCTCTGTTTATGTCTGAAGCATTTAGTTTCGGCGATAGTCTTCTTGCCTATTCCATCTTTCTTAAAGGAGCTTATTCCGGATTACCGAGCGGAAACCATAGGATCTCCATAAACGGAACTGTCAGGGGACACGCTTCCACGAATCTTCCAATACTTGATATTTACGTCTCTGCGGTCATTCCGCTTTTCAGGCAGTTAGGTGACAAGTACTCGGCTAAACGGAACATTATAGAAGTACAAAACAGCGCAGATATTCAGCTCAAATACGTCGATTCTTTGTCTTACAGCACAGACAATCTTTTCAACTACGAACTGATTGTACCACGGCAAAAGGCAGACAGCATTCCTCTGTTGATGTTAAATGAATTAAATCGCTATTCACAATATACAGGCTCTATCGAAAGACGCATGACAAAGTGTTTTGCGCTCATCAAAACAGGAACATCATCAGAAGCATACAAAACTAAGAGCGGACCTGCTAAGAATACCATAGGTGCTAATACGGGTCCCTTCGTTCTTTCGAATATGCCGGTCAGCAGTCTGGTCAGCAGGCTTAATAGCGACCCCTCTATTCCGCTGCCGGTAGTTGATCGGACAGGCCTCACTTGCAATATCGATCTTACTCTGTCGGGCAATAAATCACTGCGGTCGCTAAGGGCCGAATTTCAACGCTACGGACTGGATTTAATCGAACGGCAAGAGTTGCTTAACATGTTCGTCATCAAAGATAAAGCTCCGCGTTCGGCAACCACTCAAATCATAAACAAATAAGAAAATGCATTTAAAGATTATACCATTTGTGCTTATATACTCGTTTTTCCTTGCTCATGCCTACAGTCAGCAAGCCCTTAAAGGCCGGATACTTTCAGGCACCGGTGAACCTCTGCCTGCGGTGTCCATTTCTGTGAAAGAAATAAAAAGCCGCACATTGTCGGACGATCAGGGCAACTTTACTCTAGAGAATGTTAGGGCCGGACACACGATCTCAATTACCTCCATTGGCTATGATCCGATAGTAAGAACCGTAGGCGAATCCGATTTCTCAGGGCTTTTAACGATAAAATTAAAAAGATCATCCTTTCAGTTAGAAGAGGTAAGCATCAATACCGGTTATCAGCAGCTACCCCGGGAAAGATCTACAGGGTCATTCACCCACGTAAGCAAAGATTTGTTCAGCCAGCAGCTGGGAACAGATATTCTTACCAGACTTTCTGCTGTTACAGCAGGAATAACAACGGACAGGGGGACCACAGGTACAGGCCGCATAATGGTGAGAGGGTTGAGTTCAATAAGAGGACCGAAGGATCCACTCATTGTAGTGGACAATTTTCCATACAGCGGCGACCTGCAAAACCTGAATCCGAACGACGTTGAAAGTATCACGGTTTTAAAAGATGCCGCCGCAGCTTCAATATGGGGAGCACGGGCAGGCAACGGGGTGATAGTAATTACTATGCAGAAAGGTAAATTCAATCAGCCGGTATCCGTCAATTTCAATTCCAGCGTCAGGATGGGACTCAAACCAGACCTTGACTATATAAAACAAATGTCTGCTTCTGATTTTATTGGGGTTGAGGAGTTATTGTACTCAAAGAATTATTACCGGAGTCAGATTAATTCTTCAGCAAGGCCTGTATTGTCACCGGTGATTGAACTTCTTTCAGCACGGGATAATGGATCCGTTTCGCGTGATGAGGCCGAACGACAGCTGCAGGCATTGAAAGGGGTGAACGTAAGAGATGAGTTTTCGCGGTACCTTTATCGTACCTCTTACAATCAGCAATACTCACTTTCCCTTAACGGTGGTAGCGAGAAGTTTGGCTGGATAAGCTCCTTCGGCTACGACAACAACATCAGTAACCTCGATGCCCTTTACCAGAGGAAAAACCTTCGGTTAAACGGATCATACAAGTTAACAAAGAACCTCAATATAAGTACAAAGGTTCTATATACGCAAAGTAAAGGCAGAAGTGGACGTCCGGGCTATGGTGATATTGCTCCAAAAGGTTCAGGAGGCCTGTACCCCTATGCGCGCTTTGCTGACGACCTTGGACAGCCAGTGGCCCTCCCGATGTTATACAGACAATCATATATACTTAATACTGGCGAAGGAAAACTCCTTGATTGGCAATATTATCCGCTGGAAGACTACAAGCATTCTTTTAACAGAAATAATATAAACGACGTGCTGATTAATATTGGATTGAATTACCGCCTGATGGCCGGATTGAACCTTGACCTTAAGTACCAGCTGGAATCGCAGCACACAAAAACAGAAACGTTATACGATGAAGATAGCTTTTACGCCCGCAATACTATAAATCTATATACCGTACTCGACGGAAGCGGTACAATAAAGCACAATGTTCCTCCAGGGGGCATCCAGGACTATTCCCATCAGAACCTTCTTTCTGATAATATAAGGGCGCAGATAGCATATGCTGTTCAGTCCGGGAATAGTGACCTTTCTGTTATAGCAGGAGGGGAGGTAAGAGAGGCCGTTACTGAGGGGAGCCAGGATCGCATGTACGGATTTGACAGCCACAACTATACTTTTGGAAACGTCGATTACAACACACGTTTCCCAACTAGCATAAACGGAAGTTTAGCTTATATTCAAAATAATCGTGACATAACAAGGAGAAACAACAGGTTCGTGTCTGTTTTTGCTAACGGGGCTTATACTTTCGCCCGCAAATACACGCTCTCCCTAAGCGGCCGCAGGGACGCTTCCAACTTATTTGGATTGAGAACCAACGATCAATGGAACCCCTTCTGGTCTGCGGGCGCTGCTTGGATTCTTTCTGGGGAAGAGTTTTATCATCTGACGGCTTTGCCGCATCTTAAGATCCGGTTGTCGTATGGTTCCAGCGGCAACATTGATCCCTCAATGGTGGCCGTTACTACCCTTGCCTATCTGTCTGAACCTTCACCTTATACCAACCTGCGCTATAGCCGGTTTTCCAATTATTATAATCCGGAACTTAGGTGGGAGACTTCCAAGATGCTGAATGCAGGTGTTGACTTTAGTTTCCGTGATAACATGTTGTCGGGCAGCATTGAATATTACAGGAAAAATGGAACCAATCTTTTTGGAACAGCTCCTTTGGACTATACGGCAGGAACGGGCGCAACGATTGTGAAAAACGTGGCTTCCATGACGGGAAAAGGTATTGATATACAACTCAAAAGCCAGAACCTGTCGGGAAAAACAGGATGGACAACGACATTAAACCTGAACCACTACAAAGACGAAATTAAAGACTACTACCTCAGTTCCTATCAGGCCAGCCGGTTTATAAGCACAGACGCGACGTTCCCCATTACCGGGATGAAAGGATATCCGGTATACTCGGTATTAGCTTACCGATGGGGAGGTCTGGATCCGGAGAATGGCGATCCCATCGGTTATGTAAATGGAGAAAAAAGCAAAGCCTATTCAACAATTACAGGCAGCGATACAAAAGTTACCGATCTGAAATTTTTCGGTTCGGCTGTGCCTACTACTTTTGGCTCCCTGATCAACAGCTTTTCTTACAGGAATATTCGCCTTGATTTTAGTATCTCCTACAAGCTAGGCTACTATATGCGAAGGTCATCAATTAATTATTCCTCGCTGTTTTCGAACTGGCAAGGGCACTCTGACTATGAGAAACGCTGGCAACAGCCGGGAGATGAACAGTGGACAAATGTGCCTTCTTTAATTTACCCGACAACTACGGCCCGCAACAGCTTCTACAGTGGCTCAGAAGTTTTGGTAGAAAAGGCGGACCACATAAGGTTGCAGTATATCAATCTTGATTGGAATATTTCTTCCAAACAGTCTGTCCGTTCAGCACTTAAAACCCTTCATCTCTATCTGAATGCAGACAATATCGGCATCTTATGGAGGGAAAATAAACAGGGAATTGATCCTGATTACAACTACGGAACTAATCCGTTGCCACCAGCGCGCATTTATTCAATAGGCCTCAGGGCGGGATTCTAACACGTATCTTAATTTTAATAGCATGAGAAAAAATACTTGCATCATTCTCGCTTTCCTGCTACTCTCGATGAGCAGTTGCGAAAAATTTCTGAATGAGAAATCAGACCAAAAGCTGCTGATTCCTTCAACTCTGGACGACGTGCAATCGATCCTTGACAACTATAGCGTGATGAATTCGGGCTTTTGTTCAGCAGGGGAGGTAAGTGCGGATGATTTTTATTTGACTGAGGCGGACTACAATGCTCTTTCCAGCGACTACGAAAAAAGAATGTACATATGGGATAAAGACAACCTCTTTCCTCCAGGAACTGATGGTAACGATTGGAGTAATTGTTATAAGGCAATTTATGCCAGTAATTCAGTACTAGAAACTCTGGCGCAGATCGGCCGCAAGGAGGCCAACAAGAACTATTGGGATAACCTGAACGGACAGGCGCGCTTCTTCCGGGCGGCAAGACTTCTTGACGCATCCTTCGTGTGGTGCCAGGCTTATGACCCGGGGATAGCATCCAGTGCTTTGGGAATGCCTGTTCGTACTACTACCGATTTTAATGAACCCTCAACCCGGGCCTCATTATCCGAAACATACGATTTTATCCTTGATGACCTAAGGTCAGCAGTGAGGCTTCTACCAGACAATCAAACTACTAACCTGAGGCCCTCAAAAAAAGCTGCATATGCATTATTGGCCCGGACGTGCTTGGTGATGCAAGATTTTAGCAGTGCTCTGGCATATGCCGACTCGTGTTTGATATTGTCGGGCAGCCTGCTTGATTATAATACTCTTGATGCGAACCTCCCGTATCCCATTTCGCTGGAAAGTAATCCGGAAGTATTGTTCTATGCAGCACAATCAGTGGCTTATCCTTTGGTTTTTTCTACTCCAAAAATAGATACTGTACTTTACGGAATGTATGACAGCAACGATCTGCGCAGACAAGTATATTTTCTTGACAATGGCGATAATACCTACTCATTCAAAGGGAGCTACAATGGAGATTATAGTTTATTCGCTGGAATAGCAACAGATGAAGTCTATCTGATCAAAGCAGAATGTCTGGCAAGGCTCAATAAACAGCAGGAAGCAATGGAATGGATGCGCAGTTTGCTTGAAAACCGGTGGCTGAAAAGTAATGGCAGCAGTAACTACCTGCCTGATAACGGAATGACGTCTGAAGAAGTGAAAAATTTTATTCTGGAGGAAAGAAGAAAAGAATTGCTGATGAGAGGACTGCGTTGGATTGACATAAAACGGCTAAACCGTCTCGGAAAGGATATCGTCGTACGGCGCAATTTAGAAGGAAAAGAGTATATGCTATCCGGGAATGACCTCAGGTACGCTTTACCTCTGCCTCAGGATATCATCGCGCAGTCGTTGTTGCAACAAAACCCGAGATAAAGAAAATGGAGGCTTCGCTTTTCCCGTGCCTCCATTCTCTCATATTTTAGCGTATAACTCTTACTTTACGGTTTTCTGCCGGACGACATGGCTAAAATTTCGTCGCGGTTTAGCTCTGTCAGTTCAGCAGATAGCTCTGCCTGCGTAGTTGCGTCAGAAGAAATTTGACACGGCCTGTTTCCATTTGTCACACACGAACCGGAGTTGGTCTGTGACCAGTTATTTCCGTTTTGAAAATCAGATTCCGTGGTTCCTGTACCATTGTAATACCAGGTCGAGACCTGTTTTGTAATTCCCGAAGCCTTCTGCCCGCTTATTAATGTTGCTTCCTGACCATGGTTCAGAGCATAAGTTACGCCGACGAAAGCCAATAGTAAAGCGGTTGCTATTCCTGCAAACCACTTTGATAATATACCGTTCATACTGTTCTTTTTAATTTGAAAAAATAATTTCGCTAATCTTGCCTCTCAGGTGAGCTCCCCGGGGAAGACAGCCGTTCTTACAGTTGCCTTCCCCTGATATAGCTAATTTTACAGCTTTCGCTGAAATACAGCATGACGGCAATTGTGAATGTTTCTCATAGACGTTCTCCTTTTATTATAAAGGTACCTGCATCCAATCGGCCGGTCAACGTGCGCACATGACGATAGCTAGCGTAATATCAGATGAAAATATGCTTTAGATGATTGTTATTGGGTGAAAGTACATGACGATTACGGTAATGATTTTTCTCGTTTTTCTTTGTAAGGCGGTTTTTGATAAAATAATCGTCATTTAAAGTTTGAAAAAATATTAGAAAGCCTTCTGATGTCTCCACTTTTCTAAAAAATTGAGCCTAATTTTAAGTAATTGTTAATTAAAAGTCGCTCACTTAAAATTTATCGCTATGAAAATTGACTTTTCTACCGCTTCTTTCAAAGATTTTGAAAACATTCCTGACCTCGATGCTTTCCAAAGGGCTGGTTACTTTCAAACTTATCTTGATTTTCTCAAACAAAACGGACATTTAAACTACAGGATCCTTTCAACCACGGGATGCAGTCCGGAAATGGAGCTTTTGGT
>DALYUO010000128.1:0-1028 GCA_031981225.1 Pararcticibacter sp. | reverse complement strand
AGGATGCTATTTTATATACAACCGGATATACGGCCAACAGTGCAACACTTCAGTGTATGCTAAAAAAAGAGGATATAGCCATACTTGACATGGAAGTCCATGCCAGTGTGCTGGAAGGCTGTCAGTTGACAAATGTAAAGCGGTTCCTTCATAATGACATGGATATGCTGGAGATGGTCCTCAAAAATGTCAACGATCATTACCGGACAAAACTTGTCGTTATTGACGGTGTATACAGCCAGAACGGCGACATCGCTAAACTGGATCGTATTGTGGAACTCGCCCATCATTATGGTGCGTATTTGTTAATGGACGACGCTCATGGCACGGGGGTAGTTGGCGAAACGGGACGAGGTGTGATAGAGAAATATAATATGTACGGGAAGGTGGATATCATCACCGGAACATTCAGTAAGGCACTGGGACATATAGGAGGATATGTCGTGGCCGATAAAGAGCTTGTTAATTTCCTGAAGTTTCAGGCACGGCAGCATTTGTTCTCCACTACTGCAACCCCTGCAAATATGGGTATTCTGCGGGCCTTGGATCTGATTGACGAGGAACCCTTCTGGCGGGAGAAGTTATGGGGAAACATCAACCGGTTGAAAGCAGGACTGCTAAGTTTAAGACTAAACATCGGCGAAACAGAATCGGCTATTATACCGGTGAAGATCGGCGATATTCCGCGAACGCTGGAAGCGGGTAAGCTTCTTTTAGATGCTGGCATCTATGCTAACCCGATTATGTATCCGGCTGTTGCTAAAAAGGATTCCCGCATCCGCCTGAATATTATGGCGACTCATACTGCTGAACAGATTGATAAGGTGATCAGTGCATTTGAAGTTGTAAATAGGAAACTCGCATTGTCCGGACCTAAACCTTTATGACATGCCGAATCGCTACAGGGATATTTCGGCAAGGCCGAAAAACCGCCCTCTGACAGAAAGAAGACTGATTGACGCAGTGGGGGCCGTCATTCGGACAAAAGGATATAAAAAATTGGGGGTTAATGCCGTTGCCAAAGAAGC
>DALYUO010000127.1:13738-14568 GCA_031981225.1 Pararcticibacter sp. | reverse complement strand
GAAGAATTTGATTCAAACGGGAAGCTAGATAGTAAAATGCCTTTATCTTATCAAAGAATGGTGCGTTATTCAACACCGAAATTATAGAGCGTCTTAAGGAGCTGGAACCGGAAAAAGATGCTGATAAACTTAGTAAAGCCGTTATGGTCAAGTTATCGGCTCTTCATAAAGCCAATAGAATCAGAGGAGAAAAAGAAGGAAGAAAGTTTAAATATCAGTTATAGATCTGGTTTATCCTTCATATTTACTCAAAAAAAGGACCGCAGGAAAAGGCGGTCTTTTTTTTTGAGTAAATATTATGAATTATTTGACATCTGCATAGGGGTAAACCTGGAAACAGTTGTATCAGTATTAAACAGACAATTGTTAAAGCATATATTTACGGCAGATTTGGACACTATAAGCGTGGAGATTACCAGCAGTACGGTTATTGAGTTACTCAAAGAGGGTAATGAAAGTGCATTCGAACAGGTTTTTAAAGAGTATTATAAACGCCTGCACGCCTATGCCTTTACTTTCCTGAAAGATGAAATAGCAGCGGAAGAAATCGTTCAGAATGTTTTTTGCAGAATCTGGGAGAAAAAAGACCTGCTGGACGTAAACGGCACTCTTAAATCTTATTTATACCGGGCCGTGCATAACGAAAGTCTCAACTATTTAAAACATCACAAAGTTAAAGCAGAATATGAGCAATATTATACGCAGCGTATGAAAGGTGAATATGACCATAGTGAAAAGAATGCACTCGTTTCTGAACTGGAGAAGCACATAGCTAAAGCGCTGTCTGAGCTTCCCACTCAATGCAGGATCATTTTTCAGCTTAGCAGGTT
>DALYUO010000127.1:11044-13728 GCA_031981225.1 Pararcticibacter sp. | reverse complement strand
TGGCATTTCGATTAAGACAGTCGAAAACCAGATGGGCAAGGCTTTAAAGTTGTTGAGGTTTAAACTGGTGGAATTTCTTCCGGTGCTGTTACTTTTATTACTGAATATTTAGGGAGGGATGAAAGGTGAAAGATAAAAGTTTTGATATGAATGACGATCTGCTGGTAAAGTACCTTGCAGATGAGGCAAGCGAGACCGAGAAAAGAGTGGTGTTGGAATGGGTTAATGCACATCCTGATAATGAGCGTTATTTCAGGCATTTCAGGATGATATGGGAGGAGAGTGAAACGGTCGCCCTGAAAGCTGGGACGGATGAGAACGCCGCCTGGGACCGCTTTAGAAATAGGGTAATTTTAAAGCAGGTACCGTCTGCCCGGATTCGCCCGCTGAATTACTGGATCCGCATTGCAGCTGTACTGGTACTCATTGTCACTGCAGGAGGGATTGCTGTTTCTGTTTATTTAAATTCAAGGACTGTAAGAATCGTTCGCTTGCAAAGCCAGGAGTCTACACTATCGGATACCCTGCCGGACGGGTCTGTTATTACGCTTAACCGGAACAGCAGCCTGTCTTATCCATCCCGTTTTACAGGGAAAACAAGGAATGTATCCATGGAAGGGGAGGCCTTTTTTAAAGTTGCAGGTGACAAGAGCCATCCATTTATTATTAAGATCAACGATGTAACAGTTACCGTGGTAGGAACGTCTTTTAATATAAAAAGCCGTCATCAGAAAACTGAAGTGATTGTGGAATCGGGAATTGTAAGGGTGTTTAAGAATAACGACCGGGTAGAGTTGAAAGCGGGGGAGAAAGCGACGACCGGCAAAAACGGGGTTCTCTCGAAGGGGATTAATACAAGTACATTGTATCATTCTTATTCTAACAGGGAATTCATTTGCCACAATACTCCTCTGCCCGAATTAACAGCAGCAGTGAGTGATGCTTATAACGTTGAGATTTTGATTGAAAACAAAGAACTGGAAGGGGTGCAGATCAATACGACGTTTGTCAATAAAAGTCTTGAAGATATTCTTACAGTACTTAGTATGACATTTAATGCAGAGATAGAGCGTGAGGGGCGGCGAATTACCCTTAAATAGAATATATTTATGTACCAAAACAAAGGGTTAGTGATAACCCTTCTCTTATTAGTTCTTTTATTTCCCCAAAAGCAATTGAATGCACAGGGATTGCTCTACCGGAAAATTTCGGTCCAGGCACACCATCTGCCCTTGGAAAATGTGCTCGACCGAATAGGACAAAAGTGTGGATTTAGCTTTTCATACAACAGCCGTATCGTTCCGCGCGACAGCCTCATTAGCCTTTCGGTCAATAATCAGACAATAAAAGATGTTCTCGATATTTTATTCGACGGTCGCTTTGAGTATAAGGAAGCAGCAGGATTTATCATTTTGCGTTATGCTCCTCTGAGACTATCATTAATTACCGATAAAGTAGATAGCAACAGAGGTGTCTATCGTATCAGCGGATTTGTTGTAGATGATCGTACCGGCGAAAAAATAGCAAAGGCGAGTGTTTATGAAAAGAAGTTGCTGCGGTTTGCCATGACAGAGGCAGATGGTTCTTTTGAGATAAAAATAAATACGCGGAATCATTCCATTGCCCTGACTGTAAGTAAAGAGCTTTACCGCGACACTACCGTGCTGATCCTGTCATCCGTAGATGTGAATCCTGATGGCAGCAGCCGTGAGGATAATGATCATGCTTCCGGAGAGGGTGCCTCCGTAGCTGAAAGAACAGCGATAGGGCGTTTGCTGGTTTCATACAAGCAAAAGATCCAGGACCTTAACGTCCCCGGCTTTATTGCCGAAAGTCCGGTTCAGGCGTCCATCACGCCGGGCCTGAGCTCTCACGGTATGTTAAGCGGACAGGTGATCAACAAATTTTCAATTAATATATTCGGAGGTTATACCGCAGGCGTTGAAGGAGTGGAAGCGGGTGGTTTGTTTAATATCAACAAGAAGTACGCAAAAGGGGTACAGGCCGCAGGAATATTCAATCTGGTGGGAATGTCGGTAGTGGGAGTACAGGCCGCGGGGATCTATAATGGTGTCCTCGATTCCGTTAAAGGTGTTCAGGCGGGTGGAATAGCGAATTTTGTAATCAAGGATTTCGCAGGAGTGCAGGCGGGCGGCATGGTGAATTTTGTAAGAGGTAAGTTTTCCGGAGTACAGGCGGGCGGTCTTCTGAATTTCGATCTTGGTTCGGTAAAAGGAATCCAGGCCGGGGGACTAATGAATATTTCAGGAAATCATACGTCGGGGCTTCAGGTGGCAGGATTAATGAATGCGACAGGACGGAATATGGCAGGGATGCAGGTATCCGGGACCATCAATATTGCAGGCGGCGACATGCGGGGAGCACAGATCGGCGTTGTTAATTTTGCGCGGCATCAGAAAGGCTTCCAGTTTGGCCTCCTTAATGTTGCGGACACATCCTCAGGAGCAAGTGTCGGACTTATTAATATAGTTCGTAAAAATGGGATCCATTCTGTATCGGTTAGTTCAAATGAGATATTCACCTGGAATCTTATGATTAAAACCGGTACCCCAAAGTTCTACACAATTATACACGGCGCACGCAATGTGGGAGGGTGGGGTTTTGGAAAACAGTACCAGTTATCCGACAACTTGTTTTTAAGTCCGGAATTGGTGGGTTTGTAT
>DALYUO010000127.1:9954-11034 GCA_031981225.1 Pararcticibacter sp. | reverse complement strand
TACCAGGGCAGCTGGGATTATACAAACACCATTGCGAGGTTTAATTTGAACCTTACATACAAGATCAATAAACTCCTTTCGGTTTTTGCCGGACCTTCATTCAACGTTCTCTATTCCGATCAGGATGAAAAGTTCGACGGATATCAATTGATAACCGAAAGAATTAAAATGTCTGGTATCTCCGGAGATGATAGATTTTATCGCTGGATGGGCTGGAGTGCGGGGATTAGTGTAACACCGTTTACGAAATAATGTCAAAAGAGCACACACTAACAATATTTCACAATTGCCGTAGGGGTAAGTGCTGAGTTTATTGTATTAGATAAAACAATTCCATAAAGTATGAAATTTATTAAACTGTTTTTCACGGCATTGCTGTTTACTGCAATGCAGACAACAGCCTACGCTCAGAAGAAAGTCACCATTAGCGGTTATCTTAAAGACGCTGTAAGCGGCGAAAGCCTTGCAGGAGCGCTTGTAACGGTTCAGGGTACCGCTATCAAAGCATCAGCAAATAGTTACGGGTTTTATTCCTTGTCGCTAAGCTCCGGCAGCTACAAAGTAAGTTATTCCTATGTCGGTTATCAGCGCGAGGAACATTCACTGGTACTCAGGAGAGACACATCAGTAAGTGTAAGTCTTAACCCCGCTTCAAACATGATGAACGAGGTAGTGGTGAGCACCGTGTCTAAAAAAGATAATGTAAATAAACCTGTAAACATCGCCCCGCTTTCTATGGTCGAAGTGAAGCAGCTGCCAGCCTTTCTTGGAGAAGCGGATCTCATCCGTTCTTTCCAGCTTCTCCCGGGAGTAAGTACCGTTGGGGATGGCGCCTCAGGCTTCAATGTAAGAGGGGGAGGAGTTGATCAGAATCTTGTCTTGCTGGATGAAGCTCCGCTTTATTTTACGTCACACCTTTTTAATTTGTTCTCTGTGGCAAATCCGGACGCGATAAAGGATGCATCTCTCTATAAAACCGAGATGCCTGCAAGGTTCGGGGGACGCTTATCGTCGGTACTGGATACCCGTATGAAGGATGGCAATAATAAAGAATGGAACTTTGCAGGCGGACTAGGGCTT
>DALYUO010000127.1:4887-9944 GCA_031981225.1 Pararcticibacter sp. | reverse complement strand
TGCAAGCCGGTTTACCGCAGAGGGCCCGCTGAAAAAAGATAAAAGCTCCATGATCATCAGCGCCAGACGTTCTTACACCGATGTCCTCACGAAACAGTCGTCAGATCCCGATATCAAGGACAATTCCATCTACTTCTACGATCTGAGCGCCAAACTGAATTTTACATTGTCTGATAAGGATCGACTGTTCATTTCGGGGTATTTTGGTAAAGACCATATCGATGCAGCAAAGATGTTTTTGCTCCAATGGGGCAATGGAACCGGAACCGTAAGATGGAACCATATTTTCAATCCCCGCTTATTTTCAAATACCAGTGTGATCTATTCTGATTATAAGTATCGTTTAGGTGCCTATCAGGATCCTGCCACGAGCTTTACATGGGATGCCTCAATAGTTGATTACAGCCTGAAAAACGCATATAGCTGGTATCCCGATGCACGTAACACCATTTACTTTGGTATAGAAGCAGGGCTTCATGATTTTATGCCTGGCACAGCCAAGCCGGCGAGTGAGAGCTCTATCTTTAATTATACAGAAATGCCTGGTCAGCGTGCTGCGGACTATAACCTGTACTGGGATCATGAAATAACGCTCTCCGATGTGTTTTCGGCAGAGTATGGCCTGAGGTATTCTGCGTTCCAGAGCCTGGCAAAAGGAGAAACTAAAATAAGCGATTACGAGGGTGTTACAGGTGAACGCAAGGAACCTGTGAATACCAGGACATTCAGCGACTGGCAAAGCATAAAATGGTATCATAACCTGCAGCCAAGACTCTCGTTTAAAGTAAAGACAGGGCAGAATGCTTCTATAAAGGCGTCTCTTAGCCGCACAGCTCAAAACCTGCATCTGGTATCTAATACCATTTCCTCTAGTCCTCTTGATATCTGGACTCCGAGTTCCTACAACGTTAAGCCCGAAACTGCCGATCAGGTCTCTGCTGGCTATTTCCGGAACTTCAATAACAATAAGTATGAAGCATCGGCTGAGGTATATTATCGTAAGCTGCATAATCAAATGGATTTTATTAATGGCGCCGAAACCCTGCTTAACGAAGACCTTCCGGGTGATATGTTGTTTGGCGATGGAAGGGCTTACGGATCAGAGTTTTATATTAAAAAGAACAGCGGACGACTCAATGGATGGGTGAGTTATACGCTTAGTCGCACAGAAAGAAAAATAGAAGGTATCAACAATAACGAGTACTATCCGGCTAAATACGATAAAACTCATTCGCTTGCTGTAGTAGCTGTTTATGAGCTAAAGCCAAGGATTATATTATCGGGTACATACAATTTTGCTTCCGGGATACCGGCCACTCTGCCCGACAGCCGCTTTGAGTTTGACAGCTTTCCTGTTCAATATAATTCAGGTGACTTCCGCAATAATTATCGTATTCCTTCTTATCATCGCCTGGATCTGTCGGCTACGTTTAAGAAGAAGCCCGTCCCCGGACGAAAATATACCAGCGAGTGGGTGATTTCTATGTTTAACGCATTAAACCGCCGGAATGCATTTTCCCTGTATCTCCGTCAGAACGAAGACAGCATGTCGGAACTCGAGACGATCCGTTTTTCAATGTTTGGTTCAATTATTCCATCTGTTACCTGGAACTTTAAATTTTAATGATCATGAAAATATTAAAATTAATACTGATACTTCTTGCTCCCGTTCTTTTGTTTTCGGCATGCGAAGACCCTATAGATATTGATGTTAAAGATGGTAAGCCGGCACTTGTAGTAGAGGGCTGGTTAACCGACCGTCCTGAAAATCACTATGTGAAGTTGTACACAACGAAAGCTCTGGGTGGTTCTAATGACTTTGAACCAGTAAGGAATGCAACACTCATACTGAGCGACGATGCCGGGAATATTGAACAGCTTAAAGAGGTAAGTGCAGGTAGATATGAAATATCGGCTATAAGGGGAGTGGAAGCACGAACGTATACACTCCGCATCCAGACCGCCGAGGGTAGCTATGAAGCCGTTTCGAAGATGCCGCGTCTTTCTATGGCTCCCGATTCTCTCACCTTTAAGTATGAAGAGAAATCGATCATTTATGAGCAGGAAGGCTATTATCCATACATCCATGGCCAGGAGCTGCCGGGCGAAGACGATTTTATCCAGGTGAAGCTTTTCAAGAACAACAGGTACCTCAACAGCGTAGATGACGTTAATATCTTCCCCGACAAATTTGTAGACGGCAACTATATAGATATGGGACTTGAAATAGACAGCGCTTTTGCTGCAGGCGATACCATCAGAGCAGAGGTATGGTCGCTTACCGAAAATGCCTATTATTTCTGGGCAGATCTGCAAACCCAGTTGAGAAATGGCGGCATCTTTGCTTCGCCTCTTACGAATACCCGGACTAATGTGAGGAAGTTGACAGAAAACTCTAAGGATGTCATCGGGTATTTTGGTATTTCGCTGGTTGGTTCCGTAGAAAAAAAGATAGAATAAATAAGGACGGCAGTAGGGGTAAGAATTCAGGTGGTTGTATTACTAATAAACAAAGAATACAACGATGAATTTAATTACTAAAAACGTTTCGAAGGCAGCATCAGTTTCAATGATGGTCTGCCTTCTTATTTTTTCAAATATCATTGCTGCCAGAGCACAGGAACCTGCAAGTAATCTTCATGTCGGTTTTTGCTATCCTCTCTTTCAAAAGAGGAGAAAGCCTTCAGTTACGCCGGGATCTCAAACGTAGTGAGGGATAAGGTTTCAGGTTTTCAGTTTGCAGGAATCTCAAATCATGTGAAAAACGAAGTGGAGGGCTTTCAGTTTGCCGGTATTTTTAACCATGCTGGCAATGCAATGAAAGGCTTTCAGTTTGCGGGTATTTACAATGATGCCGATACCGTCGATGGCTTTCAGTACGCTGGTATTCTTAACCGGTCGCAAACGGTAAAAGGTTTTCAATTCGCTGGCCTCAGCAATATTGCCCACAATGACATAGATGGTTTTCAATTCGCTGGATTCAGCAATATTGATGGCGGTAACTTTAAGGGCTTTCAGTTCGCCGGTTTTGCGAATAAGGTGAGGGATGTTGAAGGCTTTCAGTTCGCCGGTTTTGTGAATGTTGCTAAAAAAGTAAGAGGCCTGCAGTTTGCCGGATTTATAAATATCGCCGACAGCAGCGATCATTCGCTTGCCCTTGTGAATATCATTAAAAATGGTGAGAAGAGCATTGGCGTCACTATAGACGAGACACAGACAACGGTTCTCTCTTTCCGATCGGGAGGCAGGGTGCTGTACGGCATTATCGGTGTTGGTGGTAACTGGAAGACGAGCTTGTCATACATGGCGTTTGAAGGAGGCTTTGGCGCCCACCTGCCATTATCGAATTCGTTCAGGATAAATGCCGAGCTAACTAGTTTATATCTCGAAGACTGGAAGAAAGGATTCTATTATAAAAACACCTTCCGCGTTCTTCCCTCCATCCGCATTGCCCCCCGCATAGAGCTTTTTGGCGGTCCTTCTCTTAACTTTTCTTCAACCGATACAGAAGACGGGAAGCAGCTGATCGAAAACGATCTCTGGAATGACTATTCAGGGAACGATAAACGCCAGTTATTTATAGGGTACACAGCAGGGCTGCAGGTCGGATTTTGAAAATAACAGAATCAGCGGGGCAGCTGTAACGTTTAGAATATAGCGTACGTCTCATGGAGATGAAAAATCTATATTTAACAATCAGTTTAATAGTGCTCAGCCTAAGCTCGTTTGCACAGCAGGCAGCGCCACAATTTAAGGTAGTTACTATCGTGGAATCCATTGTACCGGGAGGGCTCGGCCGGTCAAGGCTCATCGAAACAAAGACAGAGGTAAACGCAGCAGATTTTACTACTGAACGTACTGACGGAAAAGACAGCAAACAAGGTGATGTAAAAAGGGGCGATGCCAAAATAGATTCTTTTGCAGAAACAAAGCTCCTCAACTTCTTCAGTGTCGCAGGGATTAATTTCCAGAACATCGCTTCTAATGACGCAATTATTACGTCGAAAATGAACGAGTTGGCTAAAGATGGATGGAAGCTTTCCTTTGTCACCAGCGGAGTAGAGAGCGATGGAGGAAAAGAAGACGGAGCCGGTATTTTCATTACAAGGCTTATCTTTACAAAATAATTGAAGCACACTAAATAAAGATCTGCCTGGTGCGTAAAGCAGGATGGCAAAGAGACTGCTTATGCACCAGGTATGGATGGCCTCCACAGAATGTCTATCTTTTCCGCAATCTTAAGATCCAAACAGGATAATACAAGGAAATAAAACTTTTGTAGTATTTATACGTAAAAAATCTGTTTGATAGGGAATTATAGACAGGATCGTAGGTATGAAAGTCAATGTCTTGCTGTTGTTTCTGGCTGTTGCACTATGCAGCTGTAAAAAGGAGGATGAGGGAATAATAGGAACAGAGCAAGAACGCTTGAACAATCTCTCCTATGGTACTGACGCGAGGCAAAAAATGGATGTATATTTACCTGCTTACCGCACAGAAAATACTCCGCTTGTAGTGCTCCTGCACGGAGGATCGTGGATCAGCGGAAACAAGGAGAATGTTCAGTTCATTCCGGCTGCTCTGCAGCAACAGGGAATTGCCAGTGTTAACATGAATTATCGTTACGCCTCTCCCTCTAATCACTATGAAGGAATGATGAGCGATGTTGCTGCTGCCCTTTCTTTTGTACGTAATAATGCAGATGATTGGAGGGTCCGCGATAAAGATGTTGTTCTATTAGGTGTAAGTGCTGGTGCTCATATCGGACTTTTGTATGCTCATGGGCATAAAAAGCAGGGAGAAATTAATGCGGTGATTTCCCTGGCCGGGCCAGGCAGCTTTTCATCGGAATTCCTTGGTAAGGCTGCTTTATCAAATCTTAAGCAGGCCATTGAGTATATGGCGGGCGCAGAGATAACAGGACTGCCGCTGAATTCGCGATTTACAGAAGCAAGCCCTGTGGCCAAAATCAGCAATGTTCCAACACTTATGGTACATGGTACAGCAGATCTTACTGTTCCATACCAGCAGTCGGTGGTGCTGCAGGCCATGCTTAA
>DALYUO010000127.1:3899-4877 GCA_031981225.1 Pararcticibacter sp. | reverse complement strand
ACAGGAAAGGTGTTACGAATAAGTTAGTGACAATTGAGGGAGCTGGGCACGATCTTGGCCTTACTACGGAGAGTAACAGGATTAAAATACTTGGCGAAGTTATTGCCTGGATCAATAACTATTCAAACATAGATTAACGAAATATGCGGACTGGAAACTACAGCTATCGTTAAAATAAAAAAAATAACAGAAACGAAAGTTTATGGCATAGTTAGTGTTATAATTGTATTATTAAGTTTTCATTAAATTAATATAAGTGAAGAGCAAGCAATTGGGGTAACTATAAAAAGAAGAGGGTGATGGAAAGAATTTTAACAAATAAAGAAGCTGAAACGAAATATAACGAACTTACCGATAAGGATAAGTACAAGATTAACAGCGATAAGATACGCTTTGGGGAGTATTTTATAGGACTGGATCACAACTCATATTACAGAGTTGATCCAATAAATGTGATTGTTACGGAAGGGCAACCTGTAAACATTCGTCCAAACGACCTCACTATAATTTAAAGTATAGTTAAACTTCTCAGATTTAAGAATAACCGGGACCGCTTCAGGAATCCACGGTTTTATTGCTATTTATCAAGCTTCGTTCTATCCCGTAATATCAATCGCTCAACACCAATGTAGAAGAAGGCGAAATTGTTTGTTCGTGAATGAGTATCTTTTGAGCAGGTAGTTCTCCCGGATCAGCAGATTTCTTTACAGCAACAGCTGCCAGGTCCTTAAGTCCAAGCCTCCTAAGCAGGGTGGGGTATCTGTCATTGAATGCTTCTGTAAGGCTGGAATAAGAAGTTCCTTTTGCCAACGCCCTCGCTTCTGCAAGGTCTCTTTTTGCGAGGATAGGATTCCCGATAAGGGCCTTCACAACACTTAAATTGAGTAAGGAACTGATTATCCCGCTGGTATCATTGATTGAACGTGACTGCGTATTTGCCTGAATGTAGAACCACTTTGCCTGAGAATAGCTCTTCTG
>DALYUO010000127.1:0-3889 GCA_031981225.1 Pararcticibacter sp. | reverse complement strand
TTGTACATGTCGCCTAGAAATACAAAGCTTTTTATCCGCCCTCTAAAATCATCAGCCGAACTAGAGTAAGGCAGTGCCTTATTTATTACATAATATTCTGCAAGCCTGGGCTTGTTTTGAATTCGCTTAATTGTTGCAATCTTTAAGTATATAGCGCCTAAACTATCTCTTCGGCAAACTCTTTCGTACGAATTTTTAGCCATAGCAGCGTATGAGAAGGCTGTGTCGTAGTTTTTCTTCTTAAAGAAAAGGTCGGAAAGATGCGAGACGACGTTTCCTGCAAGGACAGCATCGCCCGCCTCCATGTGTACTTTATAAAGGTCAGTGTACTGTTTTTGTGCTTCTTCCAGCATCCCTTTTTTCTCATATATTTTAGCCAGCATATTTAAAGCATCAGCCCTTCCTTGTAAATTCGAATGCTTCTTATAAAGCGACCCTGCTTTTATTAACTGAGCCATAGCTTCGTCTTTCTTTAATTTAAAGAGTAGTTTGCCGATCTCTGTCCTGACGTCTGCCTCCCAAAGCTCATTGCGCACAGGAGCAGTTGTTAAGGCTCTTCTGTAACTTTTTACTGCTTCAGCGGGCTTTATAGCACTTGTAAAAGTTGCCATCAATATATAATAATCCGCCCTGGCCGACAGCGAATCGCGAACCTTTTTACGAATACGTGTGCTATCCTGCTGCCCCGAAGCAAGAGTGAAAGAGCACGGCACTATCAGTAAGGTAAGGTATATTATAAACTTCATGGATCCTCTTTAAGTATTTGCTACAATATTATATAATATATACATACAAACCCTGTACCAATGGATCAGCCCCGCGACTCCTGCTTACATCATATTAGCGGCCCAGGCCAGTATTTTCCACATTATATAGATCAGAACAATGAAGAATACCAGGATAACCACTATAATGGTAAAGATAATTCCTTTACCGCTGCCCTGATATTTGCCTTCGACATAATGCCGTTTGAGCAGGTTGATATTCCGGGAGTTAGCTTTATAGCCAAAATCAAAGATCCACCCGATAACAGGTATGGCGCCTATTACCGCGTCGAGCAAGATGTTCAGTACCATCAATATAAGCACTTTGCCGCTCGCACCATGGCGCGCGATGGTTAATACAAGAACAGCTGAAACTAAAAAGGCTGAAATATCGCCCACGAAAGGGATGAAGTTAACTATGGGATCGACACCGAAGCGGAAAGAAGTGCCCGGGAGCCTGAACTGATTATCCATCAGGTAGGCGACCCGCTCCACCCACTTTAGTTTTTGACTACTCAGCACCACTGGTTTCGATATCTCGTTTGACATACCGATATAACGGAGCAATCAGAAAAAAGGTTTGAAACACAGGGCTGTAGTTTTATCAATGGGTTTGGAATACTTACTGAAAAATACTAACTATGGACTTTTAATTCAATTACAATGGAGCAGGTATTAGATAAGCAGGCACTGGATTTACTGGTGTTTTCCAACCTCAGTAAAGTTCCTTACGGAGAGAATATTAAGGAATATTTTATGAATGAGTTTCGTAAGTCACCTTCAGATTGGGATCAGTTTTTCGAGGGAGGTTCGTGGACTGAACTCAATGAATCAGCCAGAGCGGAAAGAGAATCAATGATTGACAAGGCCCTGGTAAATTTTGATCTGAAAAGAGCAACTTTAGACCTATAGGTGCTTGCTTGTGTTATCTTTGCGGAATTAAGCCTGGTGGGATAACAATGATAAAAGCAAGCGAACTAAGAATTGGAAATATCATAGGACTGGAGGATGGCTCCCCGGTTGAAGTATCAGCGGAAGCTTTTTGCTCTGCGGAATTCTGGAAAGATCTGGAAACAATCTGCCAGCCGGTACCGCTAACAAAAGAATGGTTGCTGATGCTGGGCTTTTCAGAAACCCGGGATGACATATTCAGAATTGAGTCCTTGCCTTCATGGCAGATTAGAGTGTTTGAAGATGGTTTTGAAATTTTGAATGATGGCAACCCCATTCTTTTAAAACCTTTCAGCGTCCACCGGTTCCAAAATCTGATCTTCGAACTAACAGAACTCGAACTCCGTATTATTATAAAGAGAGACGAATTAAGAGACGCCATTGAAATGGTAGCAGACGGGATCCTCTACAAGTATATTCCCGCTGATCGCTCAGCGCAGACTCTTAGGTTTAATCTCTCAATTGAAGGTGAATCCTATGAGGTTCAATACCAGAAGGACTCAGGTGGTTACTGGAACTTCGAAGGGTATAGTAAAAGTATATAGAATAATTTTCCACCTGCTCTGCTGCATTAGAGTCCATTCCTTTTTCTGAAAGCGATGATGTACTTCGCTAACTTCCATCGTATACGGCGACTTCTTCTTCGGTTCGATTCGCCCAGAGAAGTCTCTTCGGAAAAATATGCATTAAGGATTTTAGGTATTGCAATGCGCTGGGAACTGTAGATCCCCGAATGCCCGCTGAAGAAGTAAGCAACAAAACAGGCCGTTGCGAAGAAAACGATATACTCGCTGCCAAATAATTCAACGCCCATGATGGTGCATGCCAGAGGCGTGTTGGTGGCCCCTGCAAATACAGCAATAAAACCCAGAGCTGCAAAAAGACCAACCGGAGCATCCAGTAAAACAGAAAGAGTGTTGCCGAGGGTTGCCCCGATATAAAACAAGGGCGTTACTTCGCCTCCTTTAAAGCCTGTTCCAAGGGTCAGGCAGGTATAGATAGTTTTCCAGAGCCAGCTCCAGGTATCAGCTCCGCCAGCCTGAAAAGCAGAAGGGATAGTTACCGCCCCGGTATATTGGGAGTCGACTCCCAAACCCAGATAATCAGGTTTACCAGTAATATAGGTTAGTCCTATGAGAATAATACCTCCGGTTACCGGTATCAGCCACTTTGTGGTAAACCGGCTGACAAAGAAATGTTTAATTCCGTGTACAAGCACTGAAAAAAGATATGACGACAATCCGAAGGCAATAGCGGCGATAATTACCTTTATAAGCAGATAGAAACCGGGCGATAAATACGAAGAAAACAGTCCTGGTGCCGAATGAAAAACATCAATATGATGAATCCCCCAGGCGCTTACCGTTGCATCGCCTGCAATGCTGGCGATTAGGCAGGGCAGCAGGGCGTCGTACTGAATTCGTCCGATGGTAAGTACCTCCATTGCGAAAATGGCTCCTGTGAGCGGTGTTCCGAAAACAGCGCCGAATCCGGCGGCTACACCGGCGGTAAGCAGAATGGTCATGTCCTGCTTTTGCAGCTTAAACCAGTTTCCGAACATCTGGGCAACGCTGCCGCCTATCTGAACCGCCGTTCCTTCCCGCCCTGCAGAGCCTCCGAAAAGGTGGGTCAGCACCGTTGAAAATAATACAATAGGAGCCATCCGTTTCGGAATCCCTGCTCCAGGGCTGTGGATCTCGTCGATGATCAGATTATTCCCTTTTTCTGACGATTGTCCGACACCCCTATATATTACATGTATAAGCAGTCCGGCCAGAGGCAGGAAGAATAAGAGGTATGGATTATTAAAACGGATATAAGTAGCCGAATGGAGCAGCCACAGGAACAACGCGACCATGCTTCCTGTTACAATAGCAACGGGAATCACCATTACAGTCCATCGTACAAGATTTTTTAAGATTGGGAATTGTTCGGATGTAATATTTCTTGCTGCCATTTTGATTGTTGCCTACAAATAAATTGTTCGCGGGAAGTAAACCTTCCCGGATTGAATTTTGCAGGCGCCATCAGCTTTTTAGGGCGGTTAAGTCGGAAGACACCATTTCCGTTCCGCAAACATATCTAAACTTGTTTTTATATGCAAATTTCCGGGTCCGCTTCGCACCCGCTTCAGAAAAGCTCCAGAGTGGAAAGCACTCACTTAGCGACCATGC
>DALYUO010000126.1:13331-14624 GCA_031981225.1 Pararcticibacter sp. | reverse complement strand
GGTATCCTCGAACGCCTCATTATTTTTGTACTGGTAGTATTCGATCAGTATGCCGCTATAGGCTTGCTTACAGCCGCAAAATCTATCCTTCGCTTTAGCGATACCAAGGATGCCCCGCAACGCACAGAGTACGTTCTTATCGGGACGCTCATCAGCGTTGCTACAGCCATCACCGTTGGGTTGCTTGTTAAAACGGGACTCCAGTGAGTTGAAAGTTCAAAGTTGAAGGTTCAAAGTCAAAGTTGAAAGTTCAAAGTCAAAGTTGAAAGTTCAAAGTTGAAAGTTCAAAGTTGAAGGTTGAAAGTGCCGTAAGTTTTGAGTAGCAGGTTTTAAGTTTAGGTTTACGTACAAGATGCATTGAAAATATTCTGCGTTTCTTCAGGGAATGTGGATAAGCAAATTTTGAATTATCCGGAGATAGCCGCAAATTCGCAGACTTTTACTGATTGCTTGGAAAGATATGATTTCACATTTTAAGAAGATAGCCGCGGAGCTTTCTTTAAGCGAAAAACAGGTTAGTACTACAGTTGCTTTACTAGATGAAGGCGCTACTGTGCCTTTTATCTCAAGGTACCGTAAGGAATTGACGGGAAGTCTTGATGAAGTTCAGGTAGCTGCTATCCGCGACCGCGCTGAACAACTACGGGAACTTGATAAACGCCGCGATGCTATCCTGAAATCGCTTGCTGAAATGGGCAAACTGAGCCCGGAGCTTGAAAAGCAGATACAAGAGGCAGAAACAATGACCGTTCTTGAGGACCTGTACCTGCCTTACCGGCCCAAGCGGAAGACCCGCGCCAGTGCGGCAAGGGAAAAGGGACTGCAACCTCTTGCAGACCTTCTGATGGAACAGCATAAATTTGATGTTCTTGAAGAAGCTGCTAAATATATAAATCAGGAGAAGGGTGTAACTACGGACGCAGAAGCTCTGGCAGGTGCCCGTGATATTATTGCTGAACAGATCAGTGAGAATGCAGACACAAGGGCGAAGATCAGAGAACTGTTTATAGAAAAAGGCGAGTTTAGTTCTAAAGTAATTGAGGGAAAAGAGATTGATGGCGCCAAGTATAAGGATTACTTTGACTGGAAAGAGCCGGTAAAGACCGCGCCTTCCCATCGTATTCTGGCCATGCGAAGGGGGGAAAAGGAGCTTGTTCTTTCGCTGGATGTGTTTCCGCCGGAAGACGACGCAATCGCAATACTCGACCGGTTTTTTGTGAAAGCAAACAATGCGGCATCCGATCAGGTCCGCCTGGCACTTACCGATAGCTATAAGAGACTGCTGAAGCCTTC
>DALYUO010000126.1:8725-13321 GCA_031981225.1 Pararcticibacter sp. | reverse complement strand
TGGAAACAGAGATTCGTCTGCTCACCAAAAAGAAGGCGGATGAAGAGGCCATCAGGGTATTTGCTGAGAATGTACGTCAGTTGCTGCTTTCGGCACCCATGGGGCAAAAGCGAATCATGGCAATAGACCCGGGCTTCCGTACAGGATGTAAAGTAGTATGTCTTGACGAACAGGGGCAGCTGCTGGAGAATACTGCCATTTATCCGCATACCGGCTCAGGCGGTGTTGCTGAGGCGGAAAAGACTATTTACCATCTTGTCCATACGTATTCCATTGAATCTATTGCTATAGGTAACGGAACCGCAGGACGTGAAACAGAGACTTTTATACGTCGGTTAAATCTTCCCGGAGTAAATGTGGTGATGGTGAATGAGAGTGGGGCTTCTATCTATTCCGCATCGGAGGCGGCAAGGGAGGAGTTTCCCGATAAGGACATCACCGTAAGGGGCGCAGTGTCCATCGGAAGACGGCTGATGGATCCCCTGGCCGAACTGGTGAAGATTGACCCAAAGTCGACTGGAGTAGGGCAATATCAGCATGACGTCGATCAGAATAAGTTGCAGACATCACTGGATGACACTGTTATAAGCTGTGTAAACGCAGTAGGAGTTGAGCTGAACACAGCATCTAAACAAATCCTTTCCTATGTCTCGGGTCTGGGTCCGCAGCTCGCGAAGGGCATTGTGGAATACCGTAATAAAAACGGCGCCTTTAAGAGACGTGATGAACTGAAAAAGGTGCCTCGCCTGGGCGATAAAGCGTTTGAGCAATCGGCTGGTTTCCTTCGCATCCGGAATGCCGAACATCCACTTGACGCAAGCGCTGTTCACCCCGAGCGTTATAGCTTGGTCGAACAGATGGCAAAAGACTTGAATTGCCGCCTGGAGGACCTGATGAAGGATGATACCCTACGTAAGAAGATCCGTCCTGAAAGATACGTGAGTGATACCGTCGGACTGCCTACTTTACAGGATATACTTCAGGAGCTGGCAAAGCCAGGTCGTGATCCGCGTGAGCAGTTTGAAGCATTTAGCTTCACGGAAGGTGTGAATGACATAGCGGATCTTAAGGTGGGGATGAAGCTCCCGGGAATCATTACCAACATTACGAATTTTGGGGCTTTCGTAGATATTGGCGTACACCAGGACGGGCTTGTTCATTTAAGCCAGCTTTCAAACCGCTTCGTCAAGGATCCCAACGAAGTAGTAAAAGTGCATCAGAAAGTAGAGGTCACAGTCACAGAAGTCGACGCCAGCCGCAAAAGGATCTCGCTGTCTATGAAAACGGACGAACAGCGACCGGTAAACAAGCCTGCTGCTAAAGTCGGAAAAAAGAAGGGCCCGGAGGAGGATTTTAACAGCAAGCTGGCTGCGCTGAAGAGTCGATTTTCGTAGCAAAGGACGCTTTTCTGTATGAAGCTTTGAACCGGACTCGAATGTTAAATTATTATTAACTATTTTTAGTTTCTGAAGAACCTTTTTCGGTTTCTAAATGTTATCTAGTATACATTCATTGAACTATTGGTGTTGTTCGTGAAGACGGATCTTAATCCGGTATTCTTATCTTTTATGTGATCTTTAATAATTTGATGTATGAAAAGCATTGACGAATCAACAGCAGCAAAGGCAAACAGCTTTAATTTCTTTATAAACCTGTTTGATAACGGTGAGTTTAATGAGTTAGTAGTTACCCAAGGTGTAGATGGATACCAGGTAGAGCTTGATAATGAAACATATATGTGTACGCTGGCTCAGGATAGCAATCATTGCTGGAAGCTCATAAAAGGCTCTATACCTTCCTTCGTTATCAGCGAAATCACCCAGAGAATAGACAGGAAATTAAGTAATTAATTTATACGGTATACAGGTAGCGCTGCCTTAATCCATCTACCTTGCTAAACCTTTCAAGTACAGTGTTTAGCTGTTTTTTGCGTATTTCAACTTCAACAGAGCAATCGTTATCATAGTCCTGCTTCCGGATATGCAGATTTTCTTCCTTGATAATCCGCATTACGTCATTCATCTGCAGGTAGTCGAAGTTAAATCTATAAATGTCATTTATTGTTTTCTCTGCAACCTCAGCTACTTTTAAAGCTTCTGAAGTTGCGGTTTTGTATGCGTTGATCAAGCCTGGAACGCCCAACAGCGTGCCACCGAAGTAGCGCACTACGATGACTATGACGTTAGTGAGGCCGGCTGATAATAATGTGTTCAGAATTGGGCGTCCTGCTGTTCCCGACGGCTCACCGTCGTCGTTTATCCTGAAGGATGTCTTGTCAGGGCCGAGGCGCAGCGCCCAGCAATGGTGCCTTGCTTTGGGATGTGCAGATCTTACATTTGCAACGAATACTTTTGCCTCCTCTTCTGTGCCGGCAGGGAATGCATAGGCTATAAATTTGCTTCCTTTATCCCGAAAAACCCCTTCTGCTGGCTTTGCTATCGTTTTGTAGGTGTCGTCGAACAACATGAGGCAATATTAATTAAAATGCTTAAGGTTCAAAATTAAAAACCCTCGTTTCTTTCCATTGTTAAATAAGTAGTTTAACAACATCTATCTAAAAAACAGAACATGCAGGAACAAAATGAATTGCAGGGTGCACAGCCACCACAGCATCAGGAGAGACAGCCGGGGATTGAGTCGGAGATGACCCCGAGACCAGCCTATGAGGGTGAACAGCAGGATGTATTTTCCAAACTGGCAGGAAAAGTTGCTATCATTACTGGTGGCGACAGTGGTATTGGCCGTGCTGTTGCCGTGGCATTTGCCCGTGAAGGGGCAGACGTAGTAGTATCTTATCTTGATGAACATGAGGACGCAAAGGAAACAAAATGGCAGGTGGAAAGGGAAGGGCAGAAATGCCTTCTGATCGCAGGAGATATCAGTACCGAAGCTCATTGTATCGATATTGTAGAAAAAGCCGTGGGAGAATTTGGAAGATTGGATATTGTGGTTAACAATGCCGCGGTTCAGTATCCGCAGGAAAACCTGGAAGACATTACAGAGGAGCAGCTTGTAAAGACGTTTCGCACCAATATTTTTCCTCATTTCTTTCTCACGAAGGCAGCGTTGAAGTATCTGCAGAAGGGAAGCGCCATTATCAATACAACATCCGTAACCGCTTACCGGGGCAGCAGCCATCTGATAGACTATGCATCTACAAAAGGAGCTATTGTTGGATTCACCAGGTCGCTGTCGTCGACACTGGCGTCAAGAGGCATTCGCGTAAATGCAGTAGCTCCTGGACCTATCTGGACTCCTTTGATTCCGGCCAGCTTTCCCGAAGAACATGTTGCTACCTTCGGTACCGACGTTCCAATGAAACGCGCCGGGCAGCCCGAAGAAGTGGCCACTTGTTATGTGTTTCTGGCGTCGGTAGATTCAAGTTACATGACCGGCCAGGTACTGCATCCGAATGGAGGAGAAATAATAAATGGATAGACATGAATTAAAAAACGGTTAATAAATTGTAATATTTATTATAATATTTAATTTCTTTAAGCAGTAATTTTTAAAATATTTCAACAGGATAAAGATTTAGTTATCAATGCAATAAGTGAATAAAATGAGCCCGGATTATCAGAAATAAACCGGGCTTTTTTGTTAACCCCCTAACTTACTGTATAATAAAAATTTCGCTAAAGGCTTAAACCTGTTATTTGCTATCTACAACCAAAGTATCATAATGAAACTAAGTCAAAAAGAAGCAGTTTTTGCCAGTGAAGTGGTCACACGATTTGAGCTTTATAACAGCTTATTTCTAACTCTTCCGTTTTACCGGGTAAAGCATACCGGGACCCTCTTGCCCTTTTTTACATCGCATTGCGAAGAAAGTGTCAGGCAGAATATTGCTCCTTCTGAAATTATTGAAAGTTTTTTCGGGCAATATGAACAGTATGTACAGGCGGCCGACCGTTTCGACCTTCTGTTCAGGTTTATTCAGTATATCGAACGCCAGGTGGTTCTCTTTGATGCTATCGAGGATTCGGCTTTCAACAAAACACATAGTCCCGAAGAAAGTGGTTCTTTGATCGCTCTATTGCAGCAGAGTTCTACGAATTCTGCTACAAAGGCGAAGCTGAGACAGAAACTTCAGGATTTTTCTTTAAGGCTGGTGCTCACGGCACACCCAACCCAATTTTATCCGGGAAGGGTCCTTGCTATTATAACCGACCTTACCGAAGCAATCAAAACAAATAATATTAATGAAATACACCTTCTGCTGCAGCAGCTGGGCAAAACTCCTTTTTTCAATAAGAGCAAGCCAACCCCGGTAAACGAGGCGGCGAGCCTGGCATGGTTCCTTGAAAACGTGTTTTATCACGTGGTATCGAATCTGCAGAAGGAAATCGAGAATGAATTCGAAGGTCCGATCTTTAATGCTCACCAGCTCATCGAACTTGGCTTCTGGCCCGGCGGCGACCGCGACGGCAACCCGAATGTTACCACTCAAAGTACAAAGGAGGTTTCGGAGCTGCTAAGGGAGATCCTGTTCCGTTGTTACTACCGCGATTTCAGATCGCTCCGCCGCCGTATCACCTTCAGAGGGGTGGAAGATTATATGAACCGGCTGCAGGACCTGTTTTATCAAAACAGCTT
>DALYUO010000126.1:7585-8632 GCA_031981225.1 Pararcticibacter sp. | reverse complement strand
GATATCCGCCAGGACAGCAGGGTACTCAGAAAAGCTCATCAGGAAGGCCGTGTTCATTTAAAAAACCTGTTACCCGATAATTACGATTCTTTATCCGAGGAGGAGAAGCTTGCCCTTATAAATTTTGAGGAGGCCGATATTCCTGCAGAGGGTTATGAGGACCTGAGTACGGACACGTTCAGTACCATCAGACTGATGAAACGTATGCAAAGTGCGGGAGGAGAGAAGGCATCTCACCGGTTTATTATTAGTAACTGTCAGCAGGCTTCGGATATTCTGCAGCTAATTAATATGTTCTTGTGGAGCGGTTGGAAGAAAGAAGAGCTAACGGTTGATTTCGTTCCTCTGTTCGAAACGGTGCAAGACCTTAAAGCTGCCGGTACCGTTATGGAACGCCTTTATTCGAATCCTTTCTACAAGGAGCATCTGAAGAACAGGGATGATAAACAGGTTATCATGCTCGGCTTTTCAGACAGTACCAAAGATGGTGGATATCTGATGGCGAACTGGTCAATCTATAAAGCAAAAGTGGAACTCACCGCTCTGGCAAGGAAATATGGCATTCAGCTCGCGTTTTTCGACGGTCGCGGCGGGCCTCCTGCACGTGGCGGAGGTAAAACTCATCGCTTTTATGCCACCATGGGTAAAGAAATCGCTAATGACCAGATCCAGCTTACAATACAGGGTCAAACCATCAGCAGCCAGTACGGATCATTTGACACGGCTCATTTTAATATTGAGCAGATGATCAATGCCGGCGTTCTTTCATCTTACGATGAAAATGATAAAAACACCCTGAGCAGCAAGCAGAAAGACCTGCTTGCTTCAATGGCTGATACAAGTCACAAAGCGTTTGTATCGTTAAGAGAAGATCCTCTTTTCCTGAAGTATCTTGAAGAACATAGTCCTCTTAAGTTACTATCTCAGATAAATATAAGCAGCAGGCCAGTGAAGAGAAATTCGGGTGGTGAATTAAAACTAGAGGATTTAAGGGCGATCAGTTTTGTAACTGCCTGGGCTCAGCTTAAACAGAATATCCCCGGATTT
>DALYUO010000126.1:1400-7575 GCA_031981225.1 Pararcticibacter sp. | reverse complement strand
GCAAAGGAGGATGGCATCTGGGATGAAGTGAAAGAGCTTTACGAGTCGTCAGGGCAGTTTAAAACGATGATGGATAACTGTATCATGTCGATGTCTAAGGCCGATTTCAGGGTTACAGCGTATCTTGAATCCGATCCCATATTTGGCGCTTTCTGGACCCGCCTGAAGAATGAATACGACCTTACCCGCAGATTGATGCTTGAACTTACCGGCACTACTGTTCTGATGGAACAATATCCTGTGGAACGGCGGTCTATAGCCTTAAGGGAAAAGATTATTTTACCGTTGGTGATCATCCAGCATTACGCGCTTCAGCAGCTCGAGTCAAAAAATAATGATGAGGAAACCATTAACGTACTTAATAAATTAATCATCAGAACGGTGTATGGTATTGTTAACGCGGGCAGAAATGTAGCCTAGGGGAAAAGGTAATTGCTTAAAAATTAAAAACAGACTTTGATTTAAGGTGTTAGCTTACTGAATCAATTTACTGAAACTATGAAAAAAAGCAATTATCTCCTTTTAATGTTAGCCGCGGGTATGCTGGCGTTCCAGTCATGCGGCAATAGCAATTCAGGTAAGACCGACAGCACCGAACAGGCAGCGGAGGCTAACGAGCAAAAAGACAATGTTCATCCGGAAGACTCCGACTTTATGGTGAAAGCTGCAGATGCAGGTATGGCCGAGGTTGAGTTAGGCAATCTCGCTCAGCAGAATGCCAGCGATCAGCGGGTTAAGGACTTTGGAGCCATGATGGTAAAGGACCATACAAAAGCAAACGACGAACTGAAAGCCCTTGCTGCAACGAAAAACGTAACGCTGCCGGCTACACTTGGCGAGGAACATCAGAAGCATTTCGAAGAGATGAAGAAAATGACTGGTGCCGAGTTTGATAAACACTATATGGATATGATGGTAAACGATCATCAGAAAGTTATAGACATGTTCGAATCGGCTTCTGAAAATGAAAAAGATCTGGATGTGAAAGCTTTTGCATCTAAGACACTTCCGGTTCTAAATGCGCACCTTGCTTCGGCTAAAGAAGTGAATGACGCATTGAAAAAGTAAAAAAAGGTTGTTTAATCTTCTTTAGTACAAAAGGATAGTGAAAGCTATCCTTTTTTTGTTACCCGTCCAGCCAATAAACTTTTATCAATGAGCCACATTCTTTATATTCGAACCAGAAACCCGGTGTGTCCGGATAAATAGATTATGACATATTGCCTTGCGATTAAAGTTAAAGAAGGCCTGGTAGGCATTGCCGACACCCGTATTACTTCGGGTACAGATACCACAATAAAAAAGAAACTTTTTGTTGAGCAGAAAGCTAATGGTTCTCTTTTTATAATGACCAGCGGATTGAGGTCGGTAAGAGATAAAGCTATCATATATTTTAAAGAACAAATAGATCAGGGAGCGGAATACAATAAGTTGTATAAAGCGGTTAATGCATTTGGCGAACAGGTGCGAAGAGTAGCAGAAGAAGACAAGGCGGCGCTTGAAAAATCGGGCTTTAAGTTTAACCTGACGACAATTATAGGAGGCCAGTTGAAGGATGACGATGAACACAAACTGTTCCAGTTGTATCCCGAAGGAAACTGGGTTGAACTGGATCAGGGCTCTCCGTTCGTGATTATTGGCAATTCAGGCCCCGGGAAGCCTATCCTTAATCGTACCCTTGATGGCAACTCGAGTATGGAACTTGCTCTGAAAACCGGTTTTCTGTCTTTCGATTCTACCCGGATGAGTTCAAACGATGTGGAATTTCCAATTGATGTAGTGCTTTACAGAAAAGATAGTTTTGACATCATAGAACACCGGTTTGAAAAGAAGGATCTGGAATATATTTCTGCTCAGTGGGCGGAGGAACTAAAAACGGCACTTTTAAATATTCCGGATGACTGGATGAATGCAGCATTCAGCAAGGTGCCCGTCGCTAAAGATTGTTAATTAAGTTACCTATGAAGTTTAAGGTTTTCGGAGATATAGTGTATGAAACTTATTCCGACTCAACTATCATATTGAATATTCATGCATTGCGCACTCCCGGGCAGACTGTACTGGAGGAATCGTTCACCGTGGAACCGTACTTCAAAATAGAGGAACTCGTTTCGGAGCAGGGCGAAAACCGCTTAGCCAGGATAGAAGTACCGGCCAATACAAAAGTCGGCTTTTCTTACCAGGCTCTTGTAGATAATACTTATAGGGTTTTGACGCGGGACGACTTGTATGACGTGCCTGTAGCAGCGATGGATGCATCTGTTCTTCCGTTTTTATTTCCAAGCCGGTATTGCCAGTCGGATAAGCTTTACAGGCTTGCAAATAATAAGTTTGGCAATATAGAACATCCGTATGCCAAGGTTATGGCCCTTACAGAATGGATTTTCCGAAATGTTGAATACCTAAGCGGATCGACCGACTCGCAGACTTCCGCTTATGATACTGTAACTGAGCAGGCGGGGGTCTGCCGTGATTTTGCACATCTCGGAATAGCTCTTTGCCGTGCTCTTACTATTCCCGCACGATACTTTACCGGTTATGCAATTAAATCCTCCTGATTTTCACGCTTGTTTTGAAGCGTACCTGGGAGGGCATTGGGTGGTTTTTGACCCCACTAAACTATGTCCTTTAAATGGCTTTATCAAAATAGCTTCCGGCAGGGACGCAGCTGATACAGCCATAGCTAACTTATTCGGCAACATATTTTGTCATACGATACAAACCAGTTGTGAGCTGTGCGATGAGGGTTTTGAACCGCTGTTTTACGATCCCTCAGATATAAAGGCAATATCGTATCAATAACATCTGCATCCCTTTCTTATTTATTGCTGCGGTACAACTTTAGAGGCAGTTGCTTGTTGTTGTGGTGATGAAGAAAATTTTACTGGTTTCAGGCGCTTTAATTGTGCTTATAATAATAGGTTCCTATCTGTATCTCAAATACCGAAAGCTCGACGATTTTGAACCTAACCTCAAGCAGAAACTTCAACAAATTGTTACACAGGGTTCTGGCGGCCTCTATAAGTTGGAGGTGGGTAAGATAAATGTGGATGTGGTTAATGCCCGTGTAATCCTTTCGGATATTCATATAACGTATGACTCGACAGTCTACGCACAGCTTCTGGAGTCGAATCGTGCGCCCAAAGATGTTTTTGATATCCAGCTAACATCTCTGGCAGTAGATGGCATCAAACCGGAAGATGTGATCAGCAGGAAAGATATCCGACTGAATATTTTGTATGTTAATAAGCCCGTTATACATCTGTACCATCATAAAAATGCAGTTAATACGAAGAAGAAAGATTCTCCAGGCGTTTATCAGCTTATAAGGAAAGAGCTTGGCAGTTTTGGATTGAACAAGCTTTCGCTTAAGAATGTCGATTTTACCTATCATAACGTTGGAGACAAAGTTCAAAGCAGTTTCAAGGATCTGTATCTTGATTTGGACGACATCCTGATTGATGAAAGCACGCAATTGGACACAACCCGTTTTCTGTATGCGAAGGACGCTGTGATTTCTTTGAAAGATTTCGTCCATAAGACCTCCGACAGCATTTATAACATCCGGTTCGACAGTATTTCTATTCTTGCCGCTAAAAGTGAGGTGAACATTAAAAGACTTAAAGTTGAACCCAGGGCCGGCAAAACGGCTTTCAGAAAACTGGTGAAAATAAGGCAGGACCGCTACGATATAACCGTTAACAACGTACGGATGAAAAATATTGACTGGTGGAAATTTATCGCCAACGAAGGTTTGTTTATTGAAGATGCGGGCATTTCTGATGGAAAGATTGAAATATACAGCGATAAGGCTATTCCTGCGGGAAACAAAAAGAAGCTCGGAGGCTATCCTCATCAGAAATTGTTTAAGATAAACATGCCGCTGCATATTGAAAAGATCAACGTACGAAACCTGGATGTTACTTACAGCGAACTGAACATAAAAACAGGAAGGGAAGGGGATATCATTTTCAGAAATACATATGCCACTGTGGGGAATGTTACCAATATTCCTGAACTGATCAGGAAGAATGAAGTCTTAAAAATTGATGCCACGTCGCAATTTATGAAAGTAGGAGCGCTTAAAGCTGGTTTCAGGTTCAATCTTGCCCGACAAAAAGAAGGGATATTTTCCGTGTATGCCGATCTCGGGAAAATGGATGGTAAAGCGCTGAATGCTGCTACGGTTCCTCTGGGGTCTGTAGAAATTAAGTCGGCGGTTATACAGCGTTTTAAAGCCAATATTAGCGGAAATAATTACAATGCAAAGGGAAAAATATTTATTACCTATAACGATCTTAAGATTAACGCATTAAAAAAGGATGACGATGGCAAGTTGAAAAAGAGAGGCCTCGTAAGCTTTATTGCGAACAACTTTAAAATAAATGAGAGCTATCCTAAAAAAGGAGAAGAAGCCCGGACATTCAATTCCTCCTATGAACGTCCGCTTCAAAAGTCGTTCTTTAATCTCATTTGGAAAACCATATTCGTTGGAGTTAAAGAGCCCGTTGGTATATAGATGATGGAGCACAACGAAGATTCCTGCACCGCAGGCTGAATGGAGGAATATTTCTATATTGCAACTATAAATTAAGAATTCTATGAGCCATCCGATTGTTACAGGCATCCTCTCGTACGGCATGTCGGGTCGCGTTTTTCACGCGCCTTTTGTCGATATAAATCCATTGTTTGATCTATATGCCGTAACCGAACGGAGTAAGAAAAAAGCGCACGAACGCTATGCAGGCGTTATCAGTTATAATTCGGTTGACGAGCTTCTTAATGACCCCAAAGTAGAGCTGGTTATCGTTAACACACCTAATAACACGCACTTTGAATTTGCAAAGAAATCCCTTGAAGCCGGAAAGCATATCCTTGTAGAAAAGCCTTTCGCTTCATCTTCGGAGGAGGCAAAGCAATTGTTTGATCTCGGACGACAGAACGGCTGTAAAGTGATGGTTTATCAGAATAGAAGATTTGATTCTGACTTCCAAAGTGTTAAATCTGTAATACAGGACGGAAGCTTGGGCCGGTTGATAGAGGTCAATTTTCGCTTTGACCGTTACAGGCGAGAGATAAGTCAAAAAACTTTCAAAGAGGAGCCGCTGCCCGCGAGTGGCTTGAGGTACGATCTGGGCCCTCATCTTATCGACCAGGTGATCAGCCTCTTTGGAAAACCCTTAGTTGTGAGAGGATCAAGTGGTAGTTTCCGGCCGGACTCGAAAGTAGACGATTACATACATTACCACCTGGTATTTCCAGGCAATCTGAATGTTTTCATTACGTCAAGCCTTCTTGTAGCCGATCCTTTGCCGTCGTTTGTAGTTCATGGTACTGAGGGCTCTTTTATCAAATCCAGGGCTGACGTTCAGGAAACGCAGCTCGATCAGGGAATGTCTCCAAATGACTCCGGCTATGGAATAGAACCTGACGGATCTGAAGGCCGTCTCACTACAATTGACAAAGAAGGGAAAAGAAAAACCGAGTATATCACTTCTTTAAGAGCCAATTATAATCATCTGTTCAATGCCGTATATTCTACTGTCAGAAATAATGAACCCTTTCCGGTAAAAGAGGAAGAAGTAATATGGCAGATGGAAATACTCGAAAACGAGGATTATCCGGCCAATCCGTAAGTTTTTAAAACAGGCAGAATGATAGGCTGTTACTTACTAAATTCATTCTGCCTTTATGGAAACAAAAGAAAAAAACGGTTATAAGAAGATCAAAAGCCGGGATCTTGAATACTTTACAGTCGCCCCGCATGTGTGGGGGATGAAAATCGTGTTTGTAAACGTCTACATCATCGCAGCAGGCGATGAAGGAGGGAATAGTTGGGTGCTCGTTGATGCAGGATTGAAAGGCTCAGGTAAGAAGATCGTTCGAATGGCCGAAGATATATTTGGGCCTGGCACTAAGCCTGCAGCTATTCTTTTAACTCATGGGCATTTTGATCACGTTGGAGCACTTGGGGAACTGCTGGCCGTTTGGGACGTGCCTGTTTATTCGCATTATCTTGAATTACCTTATCTGAAAGGTATCTCCAGCTATCCGCCACCTGATCCGATGGTTGGAGGTGGTTTAATGAGTATGATGTCGTGGATGTATCCCAGGAGTCCTAAAGATCTGGGTAAGAGAGTTCACCGGATAGGTACCGATGATAAGGTTCCTGGTT
>DALYUO010000126.1:0-1390 GCA_031981225.1 Pararcticibacter sp. | reverse complement strand
ATTGGAGGTTCATTCACACTCCGGGCCATTCGCCCGGACAGGTTTCATTCTATCGCGATTCGGATAAAACGCTGATAGCTGCTGACGCATTTGTCACTACACGACAAGAATCCGCATTTTCCGTAATTACTCAGATGAAGCGCCTGTCGGGTCCGCCTAAGTATTTCACTACAGACTGGGGTGCTGCGAAACGATCGGTAGAGATTCTTGCTTCTTTGGAACCAGAGAGCGCGGCAAGCGGGCACGGATACCCAATGTATGGAGATGAATTAAGGTCGTCGCTCAGGAGACTTGCGGAGAATTTTGAAGAAGAGGCGGTGCCTTCCTATGGTCGTTATGTAAAAGAGCCTGCCAGGGCAAATAAGAATGGAGTTCAATATATTCCGCAGGCCGTGGTGAACCCTAAATTACTTGCAGGCGCCGTGCTCATTGGAGTGGTCACCGCTCTCAGTGTGGTAGTCGCTCTAAACCGTAAGAAAAAGGGTTTCTCTTATAAGAAGCTCATATAAAGTACTTAATAAGAACATTTGAGTCTTCATAGTTGTTATGTATTAAACTAAACGAAAGAAAAATGAAAAAGTTAAGTCTTTTGTTAATCGCTGGTTCATTTCTTGTTCTTGCATGCAATAATTCAAGAAAAAACAAAACCGGCGACACAGACACAACTGCTGCTGACAGCGGGGTTCTTACTCATGAGGATTCTGAATTTGTGAACAAGGCGGCGATGGGGGGCATGATGGAAATAGAGCTTGGGAAGCTGGCTGAGAAACAGGCCCTGAATGACCGTGTAAAAAACTTCGGCGCAATGATGGTAAAAGATCACACCAGGGCAGGAGAGGAATTGAAAGCATTAGCTTCGCAGAGGAATTGGACGCTGCCCGCCTCTGTAACTGAGAAACATCGGGAGGATATTGAAAAAATGAAGAGGAAGAAAGGAGTGGACTTTGATAAGTCATATATGAAGATGATGCTCTCTGACCATAGGCACGATATTTCAGACTTCAAGAAAGTTGCAGAAAAAAGTTCGGATGCCGATCTGAAGGCCTATGCTGCAAAAACACTTCCGGTATTGAAGGTTCATCTTGATTCAGCGAAATCCATCAACAGGGAGGTAAAGGCAAGTGTCGATCCGGGGGATATCACTTCTGGAATGGAGGTACATCCTTTAAAATAGGTAGTGTCTGTTTGTTTGACTCAACTCATATTTAAAAAAGAAAAGAGGCCGTATCATAATTCAAATGATGCGGCCTCTGTATTTGTTGCCTATTAAGGTAATGCAAGATGAATTAGGGCAAGCTGTGTATAATTTGCTTTTCGGGACCGAAAACCAGTCAAAAAGCAGCTTTTTAACCTGCTTTTTTCCTTAAGTTTTGTGCAATTGCAACCAAAC
>DALYUO010000125.1:14163-14782 GCA_031981225.1 Pararcticibacter sp. | reverse complement strand
CCGCCATTGTAAAATTCACTGACGGTTCTGAAAAACAACTTCAACTACCGACTGCCGGCGCTTCAGGTTACGTTCTGGCTGTAGGCAACAACCACGCCGACAATATACTAGTCAGGATCTCGGCTAGCCCCGACCTTTTAGAAAAGGGCCCCCTTACCCTCGTAGCTCAATCAAACGGGGTGGTTAAATTTGTTGCCCGAAACAGTATAAACAAAGGAGCAATATCGGCTTATATTCCCAAGAAACGTTTCTCAACAGGAATACTCCAGTTAACACTGTTTTCCCCTTCTTACGAACCCGTTGCTGAAAGGCTGGTGTTCATCAAAAACGACGAGACGCTTAAGCTTAATATCAGCACAGATAAAGCATCGTATGCTAAGAGGCAGAAAGTTAACATGACTGTCAATGTTGTGGACACAGCCGGAAAGCCGGTGGTGGGCAACTTCTCTGTGGCAGTAACTAATGAGACGAAGATACCTTTTAATGATGAAGCAGAAACAACTATCCTTTCTAACTTACTGCTCTCCTCTGATCTGAAGGGTTATATAGAAAATCCCAATTACTATTTCACGCATGCAAACGATGAAAAAAACGGACATCTTGATAATCTGCTTCTAAC
>DALYUO010000125.1:4755-14153 GCA_031981225.1 Pararcticibacter sp. | reverse complement strand
ACATGGAAATCCCTGATGGCAAACTCGTTCCCCAATCTGGCTTTCAAGCTAGAGCAAGGCCTCAGCATCAGTGGAAGAGTTAAAACGTTCGGAGGCAAACCTGTAGCGGGAGGAAAAGTGACACTTTTAGCTTCGAGAGGAAGTATGATGCTGCTCGATACCGTTACCGACGCTGAGGGACGGTTTGCATTTGATAATCTTAGCTTCACCGATAGTACAAGAGTGGTAATCCAGGCCCGCAATGCTAAGGACAAAAAGAATGTTGATATTGAAATTGACCGCGTACCTCCGCAGCTGGTAACACGAAGCAAAAACTATCCCGATATAGAAATAAATATTAACTCAGCGCTCCTGTCGTACCTTAAAACCAGGAACCAGGATATCGCCGAGCTTAAAAAGCACGGCATGTTCCGTCGGAACATCATGCTCGAAGAAGTTAAAATTGTCGAACGACGGCCTGAAGTAAGAAACTCAAGCAATTTAAATGGCGCAGGACACGCTGATCAGGTAATAAAGGCCGACAGGCTTCAGAATTGTGCGAGTCTCGAGCAATGCTTACAAGGGCTGGCTGCCGGAGTAATTATACAGGGGGGTATAGCATATTCAACACGCAGCATGAATACGCCGATGCAGTTGATACTAGACGGCATGCCTATGGAACCGGATCTCCTCAGCATGATCAGTCCGAATGATGTTGAGTCTATTGAAGTTTTGAGGACTATTGGCAATACCGCCATTTATGGAATGAGAGGCGGCGGCGGGGTGCTTATTATTAACACTAAAAGAGGTGACCCCAATTACTCTTATAGAGCCTACGTCCCCGGGATTACTACTTACAGTCCTCAGGGATATTATATCGCAAGGCAGTTTTACATGCCCAACTATGATAAACCTGAAACCAGTAAAGAACTACCCGACTTACGGAACACGGTATTCTGGACACCAAATATTTTAACCGATTCTACGGGCAAAGCTTCTCTTCAGTTTTTCACCACAGGCGAGGGTGGTACTTACAAAATCGTCACCGAAGGACTGGATGGCAAGGGTGGAATAGCGAGACAGGTAATGAGATTTGAGGTCAAATAGCGAACCTGAATCGTCCGGAAAGAAGGATCAAAAGACGGGATTATAAAACAATTCATGTAAATTTGCATCCTATGAATATTCGCTTTGCTGCAACAGAAACAGAAGTTGAAACCTTCACAATGGAGGAAGTGCTGGCCGGATTAAAATCGGGGCATAAGCTTATTTTGTGGAATGACGAAGTCAATACTTTCGAGCACGTTATATACTGTCTTGTAAAATATCTGGATTATTCTGAGCCGCAGGCCGAAAAAATAGCATGGAGGGTACACAACGACGGAAAATGTGCGATACTCGAAGGATCGTTCACTGAACTTGAAGTTTATCGTAAGATCCTTCAACAGGAAGGATTATCTGTGAGCATAGATTAGCGTTAATCTTTGTTGTAATAAAACAGTTACGGATATAATAATAGTCTCGTAATCACTTTTCTTTGCAAACGCTGTTAAAAATTTGGCAGGCTTGCATTATGAAAGTTTTAACTACGGTATATTTCTTCTTTTTTCTTTGTGCAATTTCATCATTTGGGCAATCGCCGGAGACGGGTACATTGAGCGGGAAACTGCTCGATGCATCTACAGATAGAGTAATTGATTATGCAACGGTTGCTGTAATAAATAAATCTACAGGAAAAACGACAAAGACCGCACAAACAAATGCCAACGGCATTTTCAATATTACGGCCTTGCCCCTCGGAACGTATATTCTCAAAATCAGCTTCGTTGGTTATAAGCCGTTCTCCAGAGAGCCCTTATCTTTCACTTCGGCAAAACCTTCTGTTGATCTTGGGACCATTAAACTCGTGGCGGCGAAGTCAAGTATTTTGAATGAAGTAGTGGTACAGGGTCAGCGCAGCACCATCCAGCTGGGCGTAGACAGAAAGATATTTAGCGTTGATCAAAGCATTGTCAGTGAAGGTGGCTCAGCAACAGATCTTCTGGCAAATGTACCAACTGTTTCAGTAGACATCGACGGTAATGTAAGCCTCCGAGGCACCGGAAATGTACGCATCCTGATCGACGGAAAACCTTCCGCAATCGGCGGAGGTGATATTGCCTCAGTCCTTCAATCTTTGCCGGCGAGTTCTATCGAGAACATCGAACTTATAACGAATCCGTCGGCCAAATATGACCCTGAAGGGCAGACAGGCATTATCAATATCGTGCTGAAAAAAAATAAAAAGCTGGGATCAAACGGATCTGTTGCCTTATCGGCAGGAAACAGAGATAATTACAATGCCAGTACTAATCTAAGTTACCGCAGTGGAAAACTGAATCTCTATGGCAATTACAGCTATCGGTACTCCAACCGTTACGGCGGCGGATTTAATAATACAACATTTCGCGACAGCAACCGGGTGGTGAATAACGTTTCAGACGCCCGCCGCCATAACATAAGCAACACTGCAAAGATTGGTTTTGATTATTATATAAATGAGAAAACAACGATAGGCGCCTCTGGAAACCTCAGCTTCAGGGATGGGAAAGACAGCGAAAATATCGATTATCTGTACCAGAATTACAGTAGTAATCTGGATGGCACCAGCAGGAGAGCCTCTGCAGAAAAGGAAGAAGACAGCGGTTATGACCTGAGTCTTGATTTCAGCAGAAAATTTAAACGTCAGGGGGAAGAGCTCACGTCGAACTTCTCTTTTGGAAGCAGAGAGGAGAATGAAGATGAAACATTTAATCAGGATTTCTATCAGTTTTCCGGAGTGAAGAGGGATACTATTGACCGCAGGATATCAAAGAACAAGGAAGCCGGAGATAACTATAATATACAGATCGACTATACCCTCCCGTTCAGTCAGGAGCAAAAATTAGAAACCGGCTATCGTACTACCATTAGAAATAGTGATGAATCACAGCTATCTGATGTTTACAATTACCGAACCGATCGCTTTACCAGAGACTACAACCTTACCAATGATTTTACGCTGGAAGATATTGTACATGCTGCATACGCCAGCTATCAAAACCAGATAACAAAGACTTTTGGATTCCAGATCGGACTACGTGCAGAGCAGGCTTATTTAAACACAGAGTACAGGAATACTGATACTGCAACCATGCAGATAAGAAGTACTGAAGGCAAGCTGGATTATTTCAGGGTATATCCGAGTATTTTCTTAACTCAGAAATTAAGGAACGATAACCAACTGCAGCTCAGCTATACAAGGCGCGTCAACCGTCCCAGAGGCTGGCAGGTAAATCCCTTCAGGGATGTTTCCGACCCAAATAACATCAGGGTTGGGAATCCCAACTTAAAGCCAGAAGACATCCACTCCTTTGAGTTTAGCTATATGAAGTACTGGAAAGCGTTTACGCTCACCTCTTCAGTATACTTCCGACAGGTGAACGATGTGGTGGAAGGTATTCAGCTACAGATTGACAGCATTACGACGTTAACTCAATTCTCTAACCTATCACGCAACCAGGCCGGTGGGCTGGAAATTATTGGCCGCGCTGACATCGCAAAAGGATTTAACGTAACGGCAAATGCAAATGTCTTTTACAATAAGTTCTTCGGAAGTGAAGAATTTAATATTGAAAGTAACAGCGGGTATAACTGGACAGGAAACCTAACAACAAACATATCCTTATTACAAAACTTATCAACCCAACTCAACATGAATTACATGTCGCACCAGGTGACGGCGCAAGGCAGCAGGCGCGCGATGTTCGGAGTTGACGCTGCAATAAAAATGGACGTTCTCAAAAAGAAAGGAAGCATTTCTTTCAACATGAGAGATGTGTTCAATTCGCGGAAATGGGGAATGACTACCGAAACGCCTGCGTTCACCCGGCAATTCCAAAGAAGAATGCAGGGACGCATGGGAACGCTCACCTTCAGTTATCGTTTCGGTAATACAGAACAACAGCAAAGAAACAGAAAGAACGATCGAAATAACCAGGAACAACAAGGCGGCGGTCAGGGAGAAGAGTTTTAAACAATGGACAATTGATAATAGATAATTGACAATGGCTACTGGTCTTTTTTCAATAATCTATTATTAAATACGCGATTTTATTCTGAAGTTTATACTCTATTTATACATTCAGGAATCAGAAAATCAACAATATGTTCAGTTTAAGTAATAAAACAGCGGTAGTCACAGGAGCTGGCAGCGGGATCGGCAAAGCCGTTGCGCTGACCTTTTCTGCAGCGAAGGCGCATGTATATGTCGCCGATCTAAATGCTGAAAATGCTGACGCTACGGTGAGAGAAATAGAAGAGTCGGGCGGCAAAGCCTCTGCTCTCGTATGCGATGTTTCAGTCCAGCAGGATGTAGTAAAGGCCTTTCAACACGTTGGGAAAATTGATATCCTGGTCAACAGTGCCGGGGTTTCACACATTGGCCGGGCCGACAATACCACGTCTGAAGATTTCGAACGGGTGTTCAGAGTAAACGTTCAGGGCGTTTACAACTGTCTCCACGCAGTTATTCCTTCTATGAAAAGTAATGGAGGCGGCGCCATTTTAAACCTTGCATCTATAGCAGCAGTCGTGGGCCTGCCCGACAGGTTTGCTTATTCGATGAGCAAGGGCGCCGTATATGCAATGACAATGTCTGTCGCCAAGGATTATATTAAAGACAATATCCGCTGCAACAGCATCTCTCCTGCGAGGGTTCATACTCCCTTCGTCGACGGCTTTCTGGCAAAGAACTATCCCGGCCAGGAACAGGAAATGTTTGAAAAGCTGTCCAGAACCCAACCTATCGGGCGAATGGCTTCACCTGATGAAATATCTAAACTTGTATTATATTTATGCTCTGACGAGGCATCATTTATTACAGGAAACGATTATCCCATTGATGGCGGATTTATTAAACTGAATAACTGACAAAACACATTGTCCCTATATCAATCTCTAATTAACAACCCTAACAGAAGACCCAAAAACTATGAAATTAATTCGTCACGGTGAACTGAATAAAGAACAACCGGGAGTTATAATCAATGAAGTATATTATGATGCTTCGTCCTTTGGTGAAGACTTTAATGAAAGCTTTTTTGAAACAGGCGGCCTCGCACGTTTGCAGAACTTTATCGAAGAGAATAAAGATAAGCTCAGCCCTCTTGCAGAAGGTACACGACTGGGATCGCCTGTCGCCCGTCCATCTAAGATTGTCTGTATCGGCCTCAATTACGCCGACCATGCAAAAGAAAGCAATGCCTCTCTCCCTCCGGAGCCTGTGCTATTTATGAAGTCGACCACATCACTTGCAGGGCCCTATGATGATATTGTTATTCCCAGAAATTCAGTAAAAACCGACTGGGAAGTAGAACTTGCCTTTGTAATCGGCAAGAAAGCAAGCTACGTTGAAGAAGCCGATGCGATGGATTATGTAGCCGGATACTGCCTTCATAACGATGTTTCTGAAAGAGAGTTCCAACTGGAAAGAAGCGGCACCTGGGATAAGGGGAAAGGATGTGATACCTTTGCTCCCGTCGGCCCTTTCCTTGCTACTCCGGATGAAATAGCTGACCCTCACAGCCTGCGTTTATGGCTTAAAGTAAACGGGGAGACTATGCAGGATGGCAACACATGTAACTTCATCTTTAAAATACCGTTTCTGATATCCTACCTCAGCCAGTTCATGACTCTTCTGCCCGGAGATATTATTTCTACAGGCACACCTGCCGGAGTTGGACTAGGAATGAATCCTCCTGTTTATTTAAAACCAGGTGACGTAGTTGAACTGGGAATCGACGGGCTCGGAACTTCCACAAAACGTCAGGGCCTATGCAAAGAATTGATGCGCATCAGCATTTCTGGCGTTTCGATCCCGTACGAGACAGCTGGATAACGGAGGAGATGTCGGTAATACAACGTGATTTTCTTCCTGCTGATTTGTTCCCCGTTCTTCAGGCGCACCAAATGGATGGCTGCATTGCGGTTCAGTCAGATCAGTCGGAAGACCACAATAACTTCCTGCTGGAGCTGGCAGCTTCGAATCCTTTTATAAAAGGGGTAGTTGGATGGGTAGACCTGCAGAGCGCAGACATTGAAAAGCGCCTGGAATACTATCGTCAGCACGAAAAACTGAAAGGATTCAGACACGTCTTACAGGGAGAAACAGACCGCGCCCTGATGCTTACCACTCAGTTCAAAAGAGGAATCGAAGCGCTTCAAAAGCACGGCTACACGTATGACATCCTAATATATCCTGATCAGCTGCAATACACTGCTGCTCTGGCTAATGCGTTTCCTGATCAAAGGTTTGTACTTGACCATATTGCAAAACCTCCTATAAAAGACAAACTCATCGAAGAGTGGGCTAGCGACATCAAACGTCTTGCACAATGCCCCAATGTATATTGTAAGGCATCCGGTATGGTTACAGAAGCCGATTGGCATAACTGGAGATATGAAGACTTTGTTCCCTATCTTGATGTTGTATTTGAGGTCTTTGGACCGAAGAGGATAATGTTCGGATCAGACTGGCCGGTCTGCCACGTAGCAGGAGGTTATGATAAAATGATAGACATTGTCAATACGTATACATCTAGCCTCACAAATACAGAACAGGACCTGTTCTGGGGAGGAAACGCAGCGGCATTCTATTCGATTGAATAACAATACATAAAAGCTGATAGCTATGGATTTAAAACTTAAGGACAAAGTGATTATTGTTACCGGGGGAGCCAAAGGGATTGGCAAAGGCATTGTCCAAACACTTGCACGGGAAGGAGCGCTGCCCGTTATCGTTGGCCGCAATGAGCTCGACAACCTGAAAACGAAGGAGGAGATTGAAGCAGAAGGTGGAAAGGCCTTCTCTATAGCTGCCGAACTAATCAAACCAGAAGAATGTGAAAGAGTGGTACTGAAAGTCGTTGAAAAGTTCGGTCGGATAGAAGGACTGGTAAATAATGCAGGATTAAATGACGGCGTAAGCCTGGAGGATGGCACCTATCAGCAGTTTATCGAATCTTTGCATAGGAACGTAGTTCATTATTACCTGATGGCCCACTTTGCCCTTCCTCAACTTATAAAATCAAAAGGCGCAATTGTCAATATCAGCTCTAAAACCGGGGTAACCGGCCAGGGAAATACATCAGGGTATGCCGCGTCAAACGGAGGGAGGAATGCCCTGACCAGGGAGTGGGCGGTTGAACTACTTAAGTATGGGATTCGGGTTAATGCTGTAATCGTTGCTGAATCCTGGACTCCTCAATACGAGAAATGGATAGAAACTCTTGAAAACCCGCAGGAAAAGTTAAAAGAGATCTGCGACAAAATCCCTTTAGGGAAACGCATGACAACAATAGAAGAGCTTGGAAATACCACGGCGTTTCTTCTTTCGGAGATGTCCAGCCATACCACAGGCCAATTGATCTTCGTTGATGGGGGTTACGTTCATCTTGACCGGGCACTGGCGAACGCATGACACCCCATTTTACTTAAATAATACAAACGTTTTTGCAAAAGCCTTGTCTTAAATTTGCCGGCTCACTGGAGCCGGTAAATTTAAGAACATGGTCAGAAATCAAACAGCTGTAATTATAACATTAGGGGCATTAACTGCGATAGGCTCACTTTCTATCGACATGTATCTACCGGGCTTCCCTTCGATTGCCAGTGACCTTGAAACCGATGTTTCACATGTCGCCCTGTCGCTCACCAGTTTCTTCGTTGGTATTTCTGCCGGACAACTTTTCTTCGGACCGATTATAGAACGATTCGGAAGAAAAATTCCGCTTCTTGTGGGTCTTACTCTCTATTTGCTTGCCTCATTCGGATGTACGCTTACCAATTCAGTCAATGCCCTGATCATTTTAAGATTCTTTCAGGCTTTGGGAGGATGCTCCGGAATGGTTATCAGTCGCACCATGGTAAGAGACCTTTTTCCAGTTTCTGATACTGCGAAGATATTTTCATTGCTGATGCTGATCATGGGGATCGCTCCTATTATCGCGCCAACGTTAGGGGGCTTCTTAGCTGAAAATACAGGATGGCGATCTATTTTTATAGTATTAACCGCAATCGGAGGTTTGCTTTTATTAGCAACTGCCCGGTTTCTTCCTGAAAGCAAAGCAGCTGACAAGTCCGTTGCTCTTTATCCGGCAGCGGTCATCAATCGCTTTTATGTAGTTTTAAAGCAGCCAATGTTCCTTACCTATGCCATTGTAAGCGGCTTTGCTTCGGCGGGGATGTTTGCATATATTTCAGGGTCTCCCTTTGTTTTCATGACGCTTTTCGGCTTGTCGGAGACAGAATACGGATGGCTGTTTGGCTTCAATGCTGCAGGTCTTATTGCAGCGAGTCAGCTGAACCGGGTGTTTCTGAAAAAAAGAACGAGCCGGGATATTGTTGTAGTAGCTGCATCCCTTCAGTTGCTTTCGGGTCTGCTGTTATTTACTGGCACAGTAACAGGCCTGATCACCAGCGTCACCACATTTATTTTAATTTTCATATATCTAATGATGCAGGGCCTTGTCTTTCCTAACTCTACTGCCTTATCTCTTGAACCATTTGAGCAGAACGCAGGTATAGCATCCGCGCTTGCCGGCAGCATGCAAATGGTTATTGCTGCGCTTGCTTCTGCGGCTGTAAGCTATCTCCATAATGGAACAGCTGTACCTATGGCAATAGTGATCGCTATTTGCACGGCTATAAGTTTCACCATTCTTATAGCAGGCAGGATTGTGATCAGCAGAAGATTTATTCACGCTAACTCATAGTATTAAGTTATACGTAATAAGTAGTAAGTCTTAAGTAAATAAACTAATAGTCTTCGCTTTATAGAGGTCACAAGCAAAGGGGCCCTTCTCTTACTCAGAGAAGGGCCCCGCAAATATTAATTATCAATTCTGATTACCAGAAAACAATGTAAAGAGCTGCAAGTATTCCGGTTATAATCAATGATCCGATTATAAAACCAGGGTTTGTTTTGAACATCTTTGTATCGACTTCAAGAGCATTTATTCTCAAACCTTTGCGGTTCTCTATCATACTGATGATATACATGCCAATCACACAGATCAGGAATACAATACCCATACGATCTAAGAATGGAATTTCGTAAACCCCACTAGCATTAGGAGATGCAAAACCAATTGGATAAAGGAATTTAAGATTTACCAGTCCTGGAAGAACCTTAAGCACCACTGAGAAAACAAATCCACCAATAGTAGCGAACAGGGCTGCATTAGAAGTGGTCTTTTTCCAGAAGAATCCCAGGATGAACATAGCAAAGATACCAGGAGAAACGAAACCGGTATATTCCTGAATATACTGGAAGCCTCCCTGCTTATCCATTCCAAGGTGAGGAGCAATAATAACGCCCAGTATCATCGAAACTACTACTG
>DALYUO010000125.1:0-4745 GCA_031981225.1 Pararcticibacter sp. | reverse complement strand
TAATTTTTCCAATAATAACGAGGTTCTTCTCACTCGCATCCTTGTTGAAAACGTTCTTGTATATGTCGAGCGTGAAGATAGTAGCAATACTGTTTACTTTACCAGCAAGAGAAGCTACCACCGCCGCAGATAATGCCGCAAAAGAAAGACCTTTTAATCCTACCGGAAGCAGGTTCAATAGCACAGGATAAGACTTGTCAGGGTTCGTAATCGAAGCAAAATCGCCTGATTTTTCTTTAAAGAGAACATAAGCAGCGATCCCCGGAAGAACAATAAGAACCGGCATCAGGAGCTTAAGAAAAGCAGCAAAAAGAATCCCTGTACGGGCCGTTTTCAAATCTGCACCTAACGCTCTCTGAACGATATACTGGTTACATCCCCAATAGTTCAGGTTCACGATCCACATACCACCGATAAGAACTGACAATCCAGGAAGATCCAGGTAATTCGGATCCGTTTTAGGAAGGATCATATGGAAGTGATCAGGAGCACTCGTCATCATCTGCTTGAAACCGCCCAGAAGCGTACTGTTCCCGAAGTGTTCGGCTACCTGGTCTAACGCTATATAAGTTGTTGCAAGTCCGCCTAAAACCAGGAAGAACACCTGAACCACCGAGGTATACCCTATAACCTTCATTCCTCCGAGGGTGATGATAATTGCAAATACTGCCAGCCCAATCATAGCCCAGTTTAGATCGATCCCCGATACACCACTTACAGCAATAGCTCCAAGATATAATATAGAGGTTAAGTTTACCACCACATACAGAAGAAGCCAGAATACAGCCATTACCATTGCTACGGTACCGTTATAACGCTGATTCAGAAATTGTGGCATCGTATATATCTTATTCTTGAGATATACAGGAATAAAATACACGGCTACAATAATCAGAGTCAGTGCGGCCATCCATTCATAGGTTGCTATAGCCAGTCCGATTTTAAAACCGGAACCGCTCATCCCGACAAATTGCTCGGCAGAAATATTAGAGGAGATCAGCGAAGCTCCGATAGCCCACCATGTTAAAGATCCTTCAGCAAGGAAGTAATCCTTAGAGGCCGAACTGCTCGACTTTTTCTTCTTATAAATCCACCATCCATATCCTGCAACCATTACAAAATAGATGAGAAAAACAATGTAATCTTTCGTGTCCAGAGTGTTCATTTGAATTCAGGTTTTCTAATTCTTTATTTATATTTAGTTATTTAATTGCTTAAGATCCTTCCATTCGCTTTAAGCGCACGCAAATGTATCATATTCTTCAAAATATGCATTATCGGTTCCGATAAAAGTTAATTTTCCACAACATTTTTTTTTGGATGTGGAACCGAACAAAAGGCCCGTTAATAATAAGTGTAAAAGGCACAATTCCGCGGGTTTAAAGTATGAATATTTATTTAGTTTTTAAAAGCCTCATTTAATTTTTCTTTTGTCCCTAAAAGAGAAAAGGCCCTGATAAAAAAATCAAGCCTAACGGTAGCTACTAAAAGTTCACCATATTCAAAAGTAGCTGTAACGAAACGTTAAATCTATTCGTCATGCCATTATGAATTTACGCGCTACATTTCCCTTGATGCTGCTTTTAATAACTGCATCTATATCCTGCAAGAAAAATAAGAAGGAGACGCCGGAACAAACGTCATATGTTACAATAGCAGGTCAGGATTATCAAACTATTGAAATTGAAGATCAGATCTGGACTGTTACAAACTACGCCGGCGCCGGAGGGATATTTTATGATGGTGCAAAGAGTAAACCAGAATATGGAAAATATTACACGTTCGAGGAAGCCAAAGCCGTCGCTTTACCTGAGGGCTGGAGAATTCCATCGAGGGAAGACTTTATAAAACTAGCGGAATCGCAGGGAGTCGTATTCAACGGTTTTGAGGCTTTGAATCCCGAGCCATTAAAGAAGCTGGCCTCGAAATCGCGTTGGAAAAATATATCCGGCACTAACGAGTCGGGATTCAATGCATATCCCGCCGGATACTCCTTTAATAATTCAGCCCCCCTAGATGGTGATATCTGTGAATTCTGGACTAACGATGGCACTACTGTCAGCATTCAGGAAGGAGCGAACTCAACACATAGACTTACATTTTATAACGACAGTGCTAATCCCGCGTATAAGTTTAATCTGCGCTTTGTAAGGAACCGTTAAAGGAATAACTTTTTCCTTTAACGGTGGGGAACGTAATCACTTTATCACCGTAACGAAGTGTGCAGGGGTTTCCCAGCCGGGAGGTTATCGTTGTGTGCCACAGCTTGCCCTCTTGCCAGTCGATATTAATCTCAAAACCACCACGGGCGACAATGCCGTGGATGCAGCCTTTCTGCCACACTGCAGGCAGGGCAGGCAGTAATTCGATCTCTCCGGCGTGGCTTTGCATCAGCATCTCGGTAATTCCGGCAGCTGCCCCAAAGTTCCCGTCTATCTGGAACGGCGGATGATTGTCAAAAAGGTTGGGCAGCGTCGACTTCTGTAATAAAGCAGTCAGGTTCTGATACGCTGCATCCCCGTCGCGAAGACGGGCAAAGAAGTTAATAATCCATGCACGACTCCATCCGGTATGTCCGCCTCCGTGTGATATCCGGTAGTCCAGCGTTTTTCTCGCTGCCTGTAACAGTTCAGGATTCTGCTGATAGCTGATCTGGTTTCCGGGATATAGTCCGAATAAATGAGATATATGGCGATGCCCGGGTTCGGGTTCCTCAAATTCTTCAGTCCATTCCATAATCCTTCCATCCCTGCCAAGCTTAGTAGGTGAAAGCCGTTTAAGGATTCCCTGTAACCTTCTGCTGAAACTATAATCGCGTTTCAGAACTTTTGCAGCAGCAATGGTATTGGTTAACAGATCACGAATGATCATATGATCCATAGTAGGCCCCATTACCACAGTAGCTATTTCGCCGCTTTTCGTTTTAAATGTGTTCTCAGGTGAAATGGACGGCCCCGAAACAAGCAAACCGGTACGCGGGTCCTCTACAAGCCATTGTTCGCAGAATGTGGCCGCATCTTTCATCAAGGGATATGCCAGCTCCTGTAAGTATTTTCGGTCTTCCGTAAACAAATAATGTTCCCATAAATGCTGGACGCTCCATGCCATGCCCATCGGCCACATTGCCCATTGTGTCTGACCGTAAGTTTCCGTAAAGTGCCATGGGTCGGTAGTGAAATGAGCTACAGTTCCTTTCAGTCCGTACATATCCTTTGCAGTTTTCTTTGCATCAGGCCTCAGTTCGTTCAGAAAGCCAAGAAAAGGCATATGCATTTCACTGAGATTTGTAATCTCTGACGGCCAGTAATTCATCTGGATGTTAATATTGATATGATAGTCGGCGCCCCAGGGAGGCGTTAATCCGTCGGCCCAGATTCCCTGAAGGTTTGCTGGTAGTCCGCCGGGACGGGAGCTGCTAATGAGTAAATACCGCCCAAACTGATAATAAAGTTTTATCAGACCAGGATCCGAATTGCCATTCTGAACGGCTGTTATACGACTGTCGGTAGGAAAATAAACGGCATCCGTCGTTCCGAGGTCGAGCTCTACACGCTTGAAATATTTTTGATAATCGGCTATATGGTTACTTTTCAGGGTTTCAAACGACTTTCCCGCCGATAAAGAAAGGAGGTTCGCAGAAACGACCGAAGGATTGGTTCCTCTGTAGTCAGTGGCTGCTGTGAGGAGCAGGACTACGGCGTTTGCCTTATCGACCTTTATTGCTGTCCCCGCTGCCTGCAGCGAACCGCCTTCATTCAGCACCTTCACTCTCGTTACCATCTTTACGCCAGTTCCATCTCCGACATGTTCTGACATCATTAATTCATTCCCTGAGACTTCCAGCTGCGCCTTGTTTCCGGGCCGGCTTAATTTCAATGAAAAATTCAACGATCCGGCCTTACTTGCAGTTAACCTGACAATAAGCACATTTGCGGGAAAACTTGAGAAAACTTCCCTTGTAAAGGTGACGCCTTCAACCTGGTAGGTCACTTTGGATACCGCTGTTTCCAAATCAAGCTCTCTTGTATAACCAGAGACCTCACCCTGCGGCAATAAAAAATCTATATGCAGATCGCCGAGGGTTTGGTATGAGCTGTTTGTTTTCTTATCACCCATCATTGTTTCCTGAGCAAGCTTCTGGGCTTCTGCATATTTTCCTTCAAAAAGCAACTTCCTCACTCCAGGCAACGCAGCTTTCGCCTGTGGGTTCACAAAATCTTCGGGCTTCCCTGTCCATACAGAAGACTCGTTCAGCTGCAACCTTTCATTTGTGATTCCACCAAAAACCATTGCTCCAAGAGTCCCGTTTCCTACGGGAAGAGCCTCATTCCAGTTAGCTGCAGGGCGGCTAAACCAAAGTTTAAGGTCAGCGGGCTTTTGCTGCGCAACGGATGACAGAGGGAGTGTAAAGAGTAGTAGCAGACGGAACATTTGCAAACAAGAAGAATTATTTTTCATAAATTTGACTTTTAAAACTGTCTATTGCATCCCCGGAGGAAACGATAAAGCTACCAATTAGTAATTAAAAACTCTTCGTTCATTTCTATGGTAAGCCTTAGCCAGGAAGCAAAAAAGGTATAGATTTGTACCACCCTGGTTATAATGCGAGCCGGGAACGCTTCGGGATAAGAGCACATTGCCAGCACGGTGAGAGCACGGTGAGTGCACCTTTTACCGGAAAAAGGTGCACTCACCGTGCTCTCACTGTGCACTCACCGTGCACTCATGTCGAAGCAAGTGATAAG
>DALYUO010000124.1:6584-14853 GCA_031981225.1 Pararcticibacter sp. | reverse complement strand
GTGGCGGTGTAGATCTTCGGCCGTTTCCCGACAGTTTCGGACTCAAGGAGGTTCTCGGTGACTACAGTCTATATCCCGAAAGATGGGAACAGGGCAGTATCGTTAATATGCTTTATATGATTAAAAGTAATTCGCTCGCTTTAACGTTCGATTGTGGGGCTGACGATTTCTTTTGCTTGTACAATAACCAGTTGCACGAAAAGCTTCTGGAGCGTAAAATTCCGCATGAGTATACCTCCCGGCCGGGCGGCCATTCCTGGGAATACTGGTGCAATTCAATTAAGTACCAGGCAATGTTTTTCAGTACCTTCTTCAGCTCAAACCACAAGGCCAAAGCTGGTTGATCTGCTTGCGGCTCTTTTTAGCATTTGATCCTGAAAAAAATATTTATCTTGATCTTTTTATGAGAAGATTAATTGCCATAGCAATAGCACTTTCTTTTTCAGGTGAGTTGTTTGCTCAGAAAAAGGATCTGAACTATTTGAAATATTCGGTAGAAGAAGCGCCTGAGTGGTCTGCACTTTTTAAGCGCAGCTCGGGATGGTTTGGGGGCGACGGGATATACACAATTCCACTAAATGCCCCTGAAAATGGATTTGCAGGAGCAGCCAGTCAAACCCTTTTCCTGTTTAGCGATTCGATGATTGGTACCATTACAGGCGATTCGCTGCAGGACGGTTCCAGAATGATCCATAATTCGGTAGCTACATTGAGCGGAAACAAGCCGCTTCCCGAGAATATAGAGTTTCACTGGAAGAGGAATGAGAAGGGAGAAGCTGAAACAATATTTGAACCGCTTACACCCAGGACTCAGAAGGGCGACTATTACTGGCTAGGTGATGGTTTTGTGAACCAAAAGCTGAATAATGCCCTGTATATATTTGGCTATCGGATTCACAACGTATCCGATGAAGCATTTGGCTTCAGGGAAGTTGGTAATACGCTGATAAAAATACCGGCAGGTTCAAAGCCTCCGTTTTCTGATTATCAGCAGATGGATACCCCCTTCTTTCTTAAGGATGAGGATGGTGATATTGGCTCTTTCGGGGCGGGTATTTTTGTGAACACCAAAGACTCCGGCGCTCCTTCTCCTGATGGGTACGTTTATATCTATGGTGTTACGGGGAAGGCAAAGAACCTGTTGGTTGCCCGGGTAAAGCCCGGCGATTTTGAGCGTTTTAAGAGATGGCGTTTCTGGGATGGCAAAGGCTGGAACGCAAACATGGATAAGGCTGCTGCCGTGACGAACGCAGTTTCGAATGAACTGAGCGTGTCGCCCTTACCTGATGGCCGCTATGCACTGGTGTTCCAGGTTAACGGGATAGGAACTGCCGTAGGCTTGCGTTTAGGTTCCAGCCCTGCAGGACCATTTGGGCCCATTATCAAAATTTGGGATAGCAGTAAAGATGCTGAGGAAAAGACTTACATAATGTATAATGCCAAGGTACACCCCAGCTTGTCTGCACCTGGAGAGCTTTTGATAAGCTACAACGTAAACTCAATCGACTTTATCAGAGATCTGAAAAAGAACCCTTACCTTTATCGTCCCCGGTTCATTAGAGTGAAGCTGCTTTAAAGCATTCGACGGAAAATGTGTTGTGTTACAATCCGGGGATCCGGGCAGTAAGATGGGTAGAAGAACATGTCTGCTGCTGATGGATCATACAATTTTAGCTGCTTTACTGACCTTTTATGAGTTTGCGCGCCAGTTTTATTGAAAAGAAACACCTTACGGTCTTTTCCTTTGTGGTTACCCTGTTTTTCTTCTGGGGAGTAGCCCTTACATTAGGTGACGTTTTAAACCGGCATTTTCAGAACGTATTACATATTTCCAAATCCCGTTCCGGCCTGGTTCAACTGGCAATGTTTGGTGCTTACGCTGTGATGGGTATACCGGCGGGAATCTTTCTGAAAAAGTTTGGTTATAAAAGCGGGGTGTTATTAGGGTTGTCACTGTATGCAGCCGGCGCCTTTCTATTTGTCCCTGCTGCAGACGCACGATCATTTGATTTTTTCCTTCTGGCGTTATTTATCCTGGCGTGTGGATTAGCTACACTCGAAACGGTGGCCCACCCCCTCGCTGCGGTGCTTGGCTCGGAAAGCACAAGCGATCGGCGCATTAATTTCTGTCAGGCCTTCAATGGTCTTGGCGGTGTGATAGGCCCGGCTGTAGGGAGCTTCTTTATGCTAAAAGCTACAGGAGGCGAGCCCTCTGAACTTATTACTGTTAAGAGCCTGTATCTTGTTATAGGAGCTGTTATTTCGTTGGCAGGACTCGCGTTTTTATTTATACGCATTCCGTCCTCGCTGAACGATCATTCAACAAGTACCGGTGTTTATTTGCCTGATGCACATAGCGTACATCACAGGGGGCTCCTTCATCAGAAGCATTTTCTGTTTGCCGTAACAGCGCAGTTTTTTAACGTGGCCGCACAAGGAGGAACCTGGGCTTACTTTATCAATTATGGTCACGAAGTAATGCACTTTACAGATGAGAAAGCAGGATACTTTTTTTCATTGAGTATCATGATGCTAATGGTGGGAAGGTTTGCAGGAACTGCTTTAATGCGATTTATTGCTCCGTACAAATTACTGGCGATATTTGCTTTGGCGAACGTTGTGATGTGTCTTATAGTTGCACAGGGAGCAGGGTGGCTGTCATTCCTGGCCCTATTATCCATCAACTTTTTCTTCAGTATTATGTTCCCCACGATCTTTAGCCTTGGCTTAAAGAATCTGGGAAAGGATGTGCATCAGGGGTCGTCATTCCTTGTTATGGGGGTTGTAGGCGGAGGTCTTTTTCCCCCACTGATGGGACTGGTAGCTAACCATAGCGTGGCAAAGGCGTATTACCTGCCTGTGGTCTGCTATCTTGTTATATTTGCCTTTGGCTATTATTATCCCCGACTAGTTGAAAGAGCAAAAGTTTGATAGTGAAAATTTAGCCTCGGTATATGAATACACCATAACAGGGCCTTATTTTTTTAAAGTATATTTGATAAAAAACAGCTGTGAAGAAGTTATCAATTGCAGATATAGCTAACCATCTTAATGTTTCGAAAAGTACTGTTTCATTTGTACTTAATGGACGAGCGGAAGAAAAGCGGATCAGTAAAGAACTGGTAAATCGGGTGGAGAAATTTGTTAAAGAAGTGGGCTATACTCCCAGTCCAATAGCACGCGGACTGAGGACCGGTAAATCCAATATTATTGGGTTAATGGTTGAGAGTATTTCAGATCCTTTTTTTGCTAACATCGCTAAACTAATTGAGAACAGGGCCTATAAAAAGGGATACCGTATCCTTTACTGCAGCACAGATAACGATACCGAAAAGACAAGGGCGCTCATTGAAGTTTTCAGGGAGAGGAATGTGGATGGCTATATCATTTCTCCGCCGGTAGGTGTTGAGGATGAAATTAATGCGCTGACCAAGGCTGGTATGCCTGTCGTTCTGTTTGACCGTAGTTTACCAAATGTAGGCGCCGACTCTGTCGAAATTAACAATGAGTCGAGTGCTTTCAACGCCACGAGGTTATTAATCGATCAGGGTTTTACAAACATTGCCTTTATTACCTTCTCATCTTTTTTAACCCAGATGTCAGGTCGCCTATCAGGATATAAATCGGCAATCAAACAGGAGGGACTAGAAGCGAACGTTTTGGAGATCGATTATAATCCGGATGAAGACAGTATGATAGATATCGTAAGCGACTATTTAAGGGAGAATAAGCATGTTGATGCGGTCCTTTTCGGAGCAGTTCAGGCTGGAATCTGTGGATTAAAGGCGCTGACTCAATTGAACCTGAAGATACCTGAAGACGCGGCAGTGATTTCCTTTGATGATCATGATGTTTTTAAGTTGTTTGCTCCGCCAATTACAGCCATATCCCAACCAATTGAAGAGATTGCCGGTCGTATTATCAGCCTTCTGCTGGAAAGGTTGAATCCGGGGCATAGTCACGTGGTGCCCCAAAAGATAGTCTTGAACACAGAATTTAAATTAAGACGTTCACATGTAAACAAACGGCTTTTGAGAAAGGCTGAATAACCTCTTTCAAAAAACCTTTGACGCGCAATCCATTATTCGCTTAATATCATCTCTTTGGCTTTTTCCAGAAGCTCGTCTTTGCCGGCTCTGATTCCGTTGATTGTGGGCTGCATTGGGATGTCTATTTTTACTCCCTTGCGCTGCGTTTCTGTGCCGTCGGGATAGTATACTCCTATTCCTGAGATCATACTGCTGATTCCCCCGGGAAGAGTGATTGCGGATACGTTTCCATCTGCACCGGCTGTGGTGCTGCCAATAACTGTAACATTTGGAGAGCTCTGGAATGCCATAGTGGTGTACTCGGCCTGGCTTTGGGATAGTTCATTCACAATTATAACCACCTTTCCGGTGTAATTCCCTTTGCCTCCGTTACTGATCGCTCCGCCGAAAGTGAACAGGCCCGGATCCTGGATACTTCCCGTAGTGAATTTCACAAAAGGACTTGATTTTTCCTTGATGTAATTACCAAAAGTAAAGGGCATGAAGTCTGAAGGATAACAGCGCATGTCGATAATCATTCCCTTTGTTCCTGCGAACAACTTTTCTATTTCTTTAAGCTCAGTGTTTTTGTATTTGCCGGGGAACAGATACCCGATCTTGTCATCGATGAGATAGTAAGCGGGCAGGTTGGCCCTTGGAATGTAATCGATGGTGAAGTTGAGTTTTCTTCTATCTATTGCTGGTAATCGCAGTTCTGATACTTTACTCCCATCTGATATTTCAAAAAGAAGGGTAGAATCATTTGTCCTCAGAAGGTAGTTTCGCGGGATATCCCTTAGCTGTGTTGGATAATTGGAGGCTGGAGTAAGGGGCAGGTATTTTTTGATTAGCTGAGCTGTTGTAATTCCGTTTATTTTAGAGATGATATCGCCAGTCTTAATCTGGTTTTTAATTCCTAAAGTATCGGAATAAAAACCTGTTACAACAAGTTGTTCTTCGATAAACCGTGCCTGAAAGGCTGGTGAACGTATACCTTTGTACATTTCAAGGACTTTATTTCCGCCCCATATATTCGCATGCGTATCATGTATCCTTGCTATCAGCTGCAATGCGGCCAGCGTATATTCCGTCTCGTTTTTGGCATTGAGGAATGTAGGAATAAAGCCCGTAAGGACATCGTTCCAGTTTTCTCCGATAAGATGTTTATAAGGGAAGAAGTAGTTGATCATATTCCAGTACCGGTATAAGGAAAGCAACCTGAAGCCATCGTCCGGAAAGGTCATGGACGCGTAACTGTTCTCATTTTTAAAGATTGGATTTCCAACACCCTCAGCTAAGCCGATGTAGTAATGCTCCGTTTTCCTTTTGACGCTCCTGATCTGTATGAGTTTATTACTGAGAGTATCTCCGAGCTCTTTTTTATTAGTCAGCCAGTCGAGGTCAGGCAGGATTTTGGCGTCCTTGTTACGCTCTTTTCTTTCTGTGGCTTTACTGTTTATGTCTCCCGCCAAATTTACAAGATTAAGTAAACAGGCATTTCTTTCTTTCGCCGTTTTACTGCTTAAATAAGAAGGTAAGACTTTAAAAAGTGCGTAGTCCCAGTTAACTTCTCCTGACGCAATAACAGGGTGATAATATTTTAAGAATCCCCAGACTTTACCCAGGAGAGCCAGGTCTTCGACGGCGTTTTTACCGGCAGGTGAAATGGAGATTCCTGAACCATTATCAAAAGTGTGGTCGGTAGCAGCCCTATAGGTTTTTGCATTTTCTTTAATTACAACATTGATATCCTTTCCATCTATCTTTAGAGTAAGGTCATCCGCCCATACGGTTCCTGTTCCGGTATTCATGGCTGCTATGTAGATATAGCGGGCATCGTCGGGAAGCGGAAGCCTGGTAGTGTATCGTGTCCATTCGCTGCTTCCGTGGATATTCCTTTGATGCATGTTATCGAATTGAAGAGTTTTACCTTCTCCGTCAATCCTCAAAAGAAGTCCGGCGTGGCCGTTGTCCACGTTGCGTAGCTTGAGAAAGCCACTTAATTCCACTTCTTTTCCTTTAAAGGTTACCGGAATACCAAGAGCTGGTGAGCCAAATTGATTTTCCTGCGTCTCCGTACGGCTCTGAATCATAATGGAGTTTTTTCCCTGATACTTTTCGGTTGTGTCGGTACGGATGGTATACCCCTGTCCCCAAATAAACCAGTCCTTTGGAAAGCCAGATTCGTTTAATTGTTCGAACCCGAGATTGAGCCCGGCTGTTTGATTTGATGATTGTGCATAAGATGAGGCAGAAAGTGTCATCAGAAAAACCAATAGAAAGGAGTAGAATTTCATAAGGAGAGCTGTTATGTGATTGAGTTTGATAATGTATCTTGTTCCGGCTATTTGTTCGTTAGCCAGAACAAGATACAAAGAAATCAGAAAATTTCCATCGTTGTGCTTCTGCTCCATTTTTCGAGAGGGGGCAGTTCAATGATTCCTTCCTTCTTCTCTAAATTTTTATCGTGGCTTACCGAATCGGCAATTCCGCACCATGGTTCGATGCATACGAAAGGAGCGTCTTTAGCAGCCCATATTCCCATGTAAGGAAAGCCTTTGAAGTGGTAGCGTAGTCCATGCGGCGTTTTGTCACTCCGGATTGTAATAGTTTCCGACTCCAGGTCTTTAAAAACAATTGCATCTTCATAAAAAAGATCGTGCTTCAGGAAAAGCTTATCTTCATTGTTGAGAAAAGGTACTGGCTCTGCAATCAGGTTCCCATCGATCTTCCATTGAGAGCTGGTTTCTTTCTTTTCGAACTCAAGATAAAAATCTGTGTAGTTTGTGCCCTCAATCAGAGGCACTTTAAAAGCAGGGTGGGCGCCGAGTGAGAAGTATATTTTGCTTGCCGCAGGGTTGCTGACCTCGTAGGTAAGGGTGATGCGATTATCGTCCAACTGATAGGTATGCCTTAGTTCAAAATGAAAAGGATAGCTTTTAAGCGTTTCATCATTGCTCTTTAAAACCAGGGTGACTGAGGTTGCTGAAGCTTGTTCTACTTCAAAGTCCATATCTCTTGCAAATCCATGTTTTATGAGCGAGTATTTTTGTCCGTTATAGAAAAAGCTGTCGTCTTTTAATCCCCCTACGATAGGGAACAAAACCGGGGTGTGCCTTGGCCAATATTCGGGATCGCCGTTCCATAAATATTCAAGGCCGGTAGTTTTGCTGAAAAAACTATGAAGTTCTCCTCCTTTTGTATCAATAGAGGCAACAAATCCGTCGTTTTCTAAAGTGATCATAATATGCTGTTAAAATGTAATTCTCTTTTTTAGTTTCAAGAATAGCAAATTTAAGCGTATTTAGTACTTTAAAACTATTATGAAAAGATATATACTTCCTGTACTACTGTTTTCAGCTTTGCTCTCGGCCTGTTCCTCCCATCCATACAAGCAAACGAATAAGTTCTATCGTAAACAAGCTAAAGAACTTGCAAAATCGCTGAGCGACATTCCGCCGGTAGAAGGTTATGGAGGTAAGGTTGCGGAATACCAGATTGGCACAACCAACTTTAATCTAAGAAAGCCCAATTATGTGATCATCCATCATACAGCTCAGAACTCCTGTGAGCAGACGTTAAAGACTTTTGTTTTACAGCGGACCCAGGTTAGCGCTCACTATGTGGTGTGTAAAGACGGAACAGTTCATCATATGTTAAATGATTACCTGCGGGCATGGCATGCAGGCGCCGCCAAATGGGGGAGCCTGACCGATATTAATTCTACATCTATTGGTATTGAACTGGACAATAATGGGAAGGAGCCTTTTTCTGTGAGCCAGATCAACAGCCTGATCTCGCTTCTGGAGAAGCTGAAGAAAAACTACTCTATTCCAACTGCCAATTTTATCGGACATGCAGATATAGCTCCGAGGAGAAAACCCGACCCGAATGCTTTTTTTCCCTGGAAGAAACTGGCAGAACACGGCTTCGTATTCTGGCCTGATATGATCGTAGAGGTTGTGCCTCCGGGTTTCAACAGCATTAACGCCCTGCGCATAATCGGGTACGATACGAAAGATTCCGTCGCAGCAATTAAAGCTTTCAAGCTGCATTTTGTTCAGACGGACTTATCGCCCAGGCTTACAGAAGCAGATAAAGGGCTGCTTTACAACTTAAGTAAGAAATATTAATTGAAGATATATAGATTTTGTCTATGATGCATTGATAAAAAGAATGAAGAAATAGCTGCAATCAATTGATGTTTGAACGCCGACTTGGTACCTTTGCGCCAGATTTAA
>DALYUO010000124.1:4709-6574 GCA_031981225.1 Pararcticibacter sp. | reverse complement strand
ATAAGAATTAGATATGATAACAATAGGTCAAAAGTTTCCGGCATTCGAGAAAAAAGCAGTAGTTAGCAGAGAAAAAGGTAAAGAATTCGAAACTATTTCTTCTGATTATCTTGTTAACGATGACAACATCTGGACAGTAATTTTCTGGTGGCCAAAAGACTTTACATTTGTTTGCCCGACAGAAATTGCTGAATTCAATAAGTCATATGGCGAGTTCCGTGACAGAGACGCCCGTTTAATCGGAGCATCTACAGATTCGGAGTTTGTTCACCTGGCATGGAGAAACAATCATGAGGATCTGCGTGATCTTAAGTTCCCTATGCTTGCAGATACATCAAAATCACTTGCAGAAGATCTGGGGATTTTAGAGCCAACAGAAAAAATTGCTTACCGTGCAACATTCATCATAGATCCTCAGGGAATAGTACGTTGGGTAAGTGTGAACGATTTAAATGTAGGCCGTAACGTTAAAGAAGTGTTACGTGTTCTTGATGGCTTACAAACAGATGAGCTTTGTCCATGTAACTGGGAAAAAGGTCAGGAAACTCTTCAGGCATAAACTGATAGCTGTTGGCGGTTAGCTTTTAGCAATCAGCTCCTGGAATGTTATTCGGGAAGCCAATTGCTAATAGCTAAAGGCCGACGGCCAATAAATAACAGTCCCCTTGCGAAAGGGGATTTTTTTTGAACTTTAATTTGAATAATAAAATGAGCGAAACTGCAGAAGTAATAAGTGAATTACTAGAAAGCATCCATATTGATGGTTCATACCGTAATGAAAGCCTCAGCCTTGTCGAAAAGGGCGAGTCGAGATATCTGAGAGATTTGAAAGTCAACTTTAACAGTACGTTGAGTTCTGAACATTTGACGGCTAAGGAGATCGGTCTTATTGGTTTGAGCATCGCTGTAAATAACATTAACAAACCGCTTACTGATTTCTATACCCGTTTTGCCGAAGAAAACGGCGCTACAGCAGAGGAAGTGGCAGAAGCGGCGGCTTGTGCTTCTTTGCTTTCATCCAATAACATTTTTTATCGTTTCAGGCACTTCACCCAGAAGGAAAAATACGGACAGATACCTGCGCGGATCCGGATGCAGATTATGGTGAAACCGGTAACGGGAAAGGAATTCTTCGAGCTTTTAAGCCTTGCTGTTTCAGCGGTTAATGGCTGTGAGATGTGTGTGAATGCACATGAAGATTCTTTGATAAAGATGGGTACACGTGAAGAACGCATTTTCGACGCGGTACGGATTGCCTCCCTGGTTACAGCGACAGGCAAGCTGATTTACTAGACGCAGATTATTTTTATTTATAATCTTCATCACAATTTAAAAAAAAGCGTCACCTTGCTTTTACGAATTGAAAATCTTTCGTAATTTAGCTATAAGGTTAACCGCCTTGAGACTTAAGCAATTTCCCGGCGATGACATTACAGGTGTAATGTAAAGTTTCAGGGACAAAGGTTTTTAATTGTAATTTGGGATACCGTCGTATGATAAGCTTCATACGACGGTTTTTTTTAATGAGCATCTTTCGGTATTTCAACGTTCCTCTTAAACTTTTGCAGGTATACCAGAGGGATTGAACACAACAATATAAACCCAACCAACCAGTAAGCATCAGTGTAAGTGAGCAGCATCGTTTGTTTTACAACGGAACCTTCAATCGCTTTTAAAGCCACATGCTGTGCGTCGAGGAACGAATAGCCTTTAGCCATAAAGTTTTGAACCATTGCGTGGAAGCGAGCAACATAAGCGGGGTTATAGTCATTTATATTCTCAATAAGAATATTCCGGTGTGCGCCCTGCCTTACATGGATGAACGTGGTAATAGCCGCTATTCCGAAAGAGCCACCGAGCTGCCT
>DALYUO010000124.1:1542-4699 GCA_031981225.1 Pararcticibacter sp. | reverse complement strand
TGCCTCATCATGTTATTCAAGCCTGTTCCCTGGCCAATTTCAGAGCCTCTTAAATCCTGTATTGCAAGGGTTGTAAGAGGGACGAAAAGCAACGACATCCCTAATCCGCGTACAGCAAGCGGCCAGAAGAAGTCGCTCGTACCTGAAGAAAGGGTTGATTTGCTCAGCATATGCGAAAACAAGAAGAATAGTGCAAGTCCCGCTGTCGCCATAAACTGTGCAGGCACTCCCTTTTTCAACATAATACCAACAAAGGGCATCATGGCAATTGTTACCAGTCCGCCGGGGAACAATATCTCGCCGGTTTGCTGAGCTGAAAATCCAAGAAGCGTCTGGCAAAATACAGGGAAAATAAATACAGATCCGTAAAGGCCCAGTCCCAGTATGAAAGAAGTGAACATTCCTACAGCAAAGCTTCGGTGCCTCATGATCTTGAAGTTTACAATCGGATGGTCGGTGGTCATTTCCCTCCAGATGAAAAGAAGCAGTCCTATTACTGCCGCAGCCGAAAGAGCTATAATATACCCGGTAGCAAACCAATCCTCACTTTCGCCCTTTTCGAGTACGGTTTGCAAACTTCCTACAGCGATCGCCAGTAAGAGTATGCCCCACCAGTCTACCGGCATGTCTTTTCCGATCTTAGGCGTGGTTCTCACAAAGGTATAAGTGCAATAGGCGGCAATGATCCCTACGGGGATATTTACATAGAAGATCCAGGGCCAGGAGAAATGGTCGGTGATATATCCGCCGATAGTAGGGCCGACTGTAGGGCCGACGACAGCGCCGAGGCCAAAAAGAGCCGTGGCAATTCCCACTTCTTCGGGTGGCCAGGTTTCAAGCAAAATTGCCTGGGCATTCGAAATAAGACCGCCTCCTGCGAGACCCTGAAGGATCCTGAAAACAATCAGTTCGGTCAGCGTATTCGCATTCCCGCAAAGGTAGGAGGCAATGGTAAAAATTATGATAGAGGTTAGAAAGTAGTTTTTACGTCCAAACCTGTTTCCAAGCCAGCCAGACATAGGCAGGATAATAACATTGGCTACTCCATAACCCGTGGTCACCCAGGCGATATCCTCGAGCGTCGCTCCAAGATTGCCCTGGATTTGGGGGATTGAGACATTGACGATCGTTGTATCTATTAATTCAAGAAGCGCAGCGGTAATTACTGTAATTGTAATTACCCACTTCTTTAAGCCTTTTTCAGCCATCTATTTGTCGTTTGTGAGAACAGAAACCTTCACGCTCATTCCGGGACGCAGCCGCTGCATCAATTCTTTACTTGCTTTTATTTTGATCTTAACCGGAATACGTTGAACTACTTTAACAAAATTACCTGTTGCATTGTCAGGAGGCAGCAGCGAGAACTTAGCGCCGGTTGCAGGAGAGAAGTTATATACTTCGCCGTCCACTTTTTCGTCCGGAAAAGCATCAACTTCTACATCCACTTTCTCGCCGGCCCTTAATTTTTCGAGCTGGGTTTCCTTGAAGTTAGCTGTGATATAAAGGCTGTTATCGTTAACAATGGAAAATAAGGTTTGACCAGCCTGGATCAACTGACCTTTCTGGATGCTTTTCTTAGAGACAATTCCGGATGCCGGAGCAACTATATTGGTATACGAAAGTTGAAGTTTCGCGAAGTCGACATCGGCCTGGCGCTGATCGACGCCGGTATTGGTTACTTGTAATTGTGACCGCGTAGTTCCCACCTGACCCTGCGCTGCTTTATACTGGTCGAGCGCAGCCTGATAGGCAGCCTGTGCTGCGTCTCTCTCGGCTTTGGCGGAATCGAACTGCTGTTGAGTAATCGCCCCTTCTTTAATCAGGTTTGAATAGCGGGTATAATCCTGATTGGCTCTCCATAGACGAACGCGCGCAGCTTCAGCATTTGATCGCGCTGTAGATGAAGTTGCCGTTGTTGAGCCTATCTGCGATTGAGAAACTCCAATGCTAGCTGTAGCGCCCCTCTGAGCGGCCAACGCCTGTTCCAGTTTAATCTGGTAATCGCGGTTATCCAGCTTAACAAGTACCTGTCCTGCTTCAACGTGTTCGTTTTCTTCAAACAGAATAGAGTCTACATAACCACCCACGCGCGCCACTACCGGACTGATATCAGCATCTATCTGTGCATCGTCAGTATCTTCATGTTTCTGCAGGTATAGATACTCCCTTGTGCCGATGATGCCGCCTATAATTAGTATCACTCCAAGGATAACAGGAATGATCTTGTTTGATTTCTTCTTTTTGGGATTGTGTTCCATTGTAATAAATATGCTTATCGTTGTTTGATTGTTCCTGTTGATTTTCTTAAAGTATACCAGGCGAGACCAGCGTCGGCCCTGGCCAGTTCAAGATTTATCTGAGATTGAAATAGCTGCGTCTGGGCATCTATCCGGTCGGTTACCGATGCGATATTGTTACGGTACTTGGACTCGAGGATGCGGTCGTTTTCAGCGGCTTGTTGTATTGAGTTTTCAAGGATCTTTATTCGCTCGACAGAACGGATGAAATTCTGATAGTCCTGATTCACTTCGGTTTTTACATTATCGGCAGTAATACCTTTGCCGATTTCAGCCTCATTCTTCTGAATCTGAGCTTCAGATACTTTATGTTTATTCGTCCAGAGTCTGTCGATATTCCAGGCCAGTGTCGCGCCTACCGATACGGGCGCAAGGAAGGTGTTTGCCTTCGGCACAAACTTGCCTGTAGGGTTGATGTAGTACATACTTCCCGTGGCGCTTAAAGTGGGCATCAGGTCGGCCTTCACGGTTTTTATATTTGTTTCGGCGAGCTGTGACCTCAGCGCATAATCTTTAATTTCTTCGCGATTGCTAAGGGCTGTATCAATTAAGCTGACAAGAGCCGCGGGAGAGGTATCCGGAAAAGCAAACTCCTTTATCTCCAACTCTGTGTTTTCAGGCAGGCCCAGCAAAATATCCAGATTATAGTTCACTATTTTTTTGTTGGTCTCCAGATCAATACCGGTGAGCTGGATATTATTTTTCTGTAGCTGAAACCTCAAGACGTCGTTTTTGGTAACCAATCCCTGGCTGAAGAACTGCTGAGCCTGTTTGATCTGCTGATCTACAGCCTGCAGGTTTTGTTCCACCACCTTCTGGCTTTGCTCTACTTTATAGAGGTTATAGCAGGCTGTTATGAT
>DALYUO010000124.1:854-1532 GCA_031981225.1 Pararcticibacter sp. | reverse complement strand
TGTTATATGCAATATTATCCTTTTGTTTATCAGCGTCGAGGCGGGCGATGCTGGTCAGGAGATCGGTAGATTCTTTAGCATATTTTAACTTATTGCCTGCAAAGATGAGTTCCTGAACGGAGAGAGTGCCTATAAAAGCGTCGGCTTTGGATGGCAGGTCCAGCGGTTCCTTTGTGCTGCCGGGTAATTCAAATTTCCCGCTCAGAAAATTAGCGTGGCTAAACGCGTAGCTGGCATTTGCAGTAGGTAAAGCCCGGTCTTTAGCCTGATTAAAGCGGCTGACGGCTTCATCTATGTGAGATTGTGACACCTTCAGAGCTTTACTGTTTTCAATGCCCAGTCTGATGGCTTCATCAACCGTAATAGTTCGCGACGACTGCGCAGAAGCGCCCAGCGAACCAAAGAATAAGATAATAAGGAGCGTTTTTCGCATGTTTTTGCGGATTGTTCTGAAAATGCCTTTTTTCAGCTTTTATATGAGTGATTCATGACTTACTAATCGGGAAGATAAAGCTGTATTGCCGTTCAGGGCAATACTTAAAAATTATTGCGTATCAGACCACTGGTTTCAGGTAGGATTCCAGCATAGCCTTAAGATGTTTCTTTAAACGGGGCTTGATGTCGGTATTCAGAATATTGTCGTCACTCAGGTCTTTCTCCAGAAGTGCTGAGGCAATG
>DALYUO010000124.1:0-844 GCA_031981225.1 Pararcticibacter sp. | reverse complement strand
CGAAAGATTAACGATATAATACTTAGTGCCGAACAATGTGGCGACCAGGAGATCGATATCGATTTCTCTAAAACTACCGTTTTCAATTCCTTCACGTAGTATTTTTCGGATCTCATTAATATTACGAAGCAGATACTCCACTATAAATCCCCCCATCCCGGACCGCTGTTGAATAGATATCTCGTGCTGCATCAGCCGTTGAAAGCAATTCTGTGCGGCAATCTTATCTACATACAGGTCGATGTATCTATTCAGTTTTTCCCATGAAGAAATATCCTCTTCATTTAAGCTGATCAGTGTTTGATGGAATCCTTTAAACCTTCTTTCAAATACGGCCTTATAAAGACCTTCTTTTGATCCGAAATAGTAATTAAGCATGGCCATATTAACTCCTGCTTCATTCGCTATAGAACGGGTAGACGCGCCGTCGTAGCCGAGCTCTGAAAAAAGTTTTTCAGCAGTCTGCAATATGATCTCTTTCTTGTCCTCTTTCACGTGACAAAATTAATCAATCGATTGATTAATAAAAATATTTCTTTAACAATCCGCCGCTTATGACGTTTATCTGATTATTAGCGTTGATTTTTAAAGATTTAGATATGGAACAATTCAATAAAGACAAGCAGCCGGAGGGATTATATTTCATTCTGGCAGCCATTTGCGGCGTGTTAACCGGATGGGTGGCAACCCATTCGCTGTTATGGGTTTTCGTAGGGGCTCTTTTAGGTTTACTTACAGCGGGCTTTTATTTGAACGTTTTTGTAAAAGGAAGGCATCATTAAAAAAATAAAGAGGGTGTCCAAAAAGTAAGGACACCCTTTTTTGTTTTCCCATTAATTCGTAA
>DALYUO010000123.1:12374-14914 GCA_031981225.1 Pararcticibacter sp. | reverse complement strand
TGGAAACCTGCCATAGTAATATGGTAAGGCGCCGGGCGCTTAGCCTACATCACCCGATTTTATTTCCTGTCGTAACGATCATCATCATGGAAGTCTTCATCAACAAAATGAGGAAGATGAAGGGCATCCGGAAAATGATATTGATTGAAGAAGCCTGGAAAGCTCTCATGAAAGAAGGCTTTGCCGAATACATAAAATACTTATTCAAAACCGTAAGGAAATTTTTCGGAGAAGCGATAGTGGTAACGCAGGAAGTGGAAGATATTATTTCTTCTCCGGTGGTAAAGCAGGCCATCATTAACAACAGCGATTGCAAGATACTGCTTGACCAAAGTAAATATCAGAACAAGTTTGACCAGATACAGGAATTGTTGGGACTAACAGAAAAGGAAAAGGCGTTGGTGCTGTCCGTTAACAAGGCTAATGATCCCACCAAGAAATACAAGGAGGTTTTCATCAGCCTCGGAGGTATGCTAAGCAAAGTGTACCGTACAGAAGTAAGCCTGGAGGAATATCTCGCCTATACTACCGAGCAAACAGAAAAGGTAAAACTGATGGAATATGCTGCAAAGTTTGATGGCGACATCCGCAAAGGCATTGCGGCAATGGCAGAAGAAATAAGAAATAAAAGCTAAACATCTACTCAATGAAACTGAATAAACTGATATATGACCTACACGTAGCCGTTAAAATGATACTTCACTTCGGGAGGCAGCACCATGCTACGCTCTCTATGATGGAAGGCATATATGTAAGACAGCCGCCGCAAAATGAAAAGATTGCAGGAGTAGATGCCACCCTTACCATAAAGCCCTGTGGCAGCTTCTACCAGGTTACTCGAACAGAATATGTAAGTAACACTCCTGAATCTGAAGAAACATGGTTGGCTACCTATGGTTGGCATTCCAACGGCCACCTCATTGAAATAGGCGGAGATCGGTATTGCGTTTTCGAGACAGTTTCAAAATCACTGTACCTCGAAGCACTGACGGAGCAGGGAAAGACAACGATTGAATTATTTATTAAAAATCTATAAGGCATGAAAAAGATATGGTTCATCACAATGTTAGCTACCATGTTACTGGTGGTAGCACCCACGCAACAAAGCCACGCAGTGGTTTGGGTTGTAGTAAAAGCTGCCGTCAAAAAAGTGATCAAGGCAATTGACCTGCAAATTCAGCGATTGCAGAATAAAACGATATGGCTGCAAAACGCTCAGAAAACCTTAGAGAATACTTTATCCAAATTAAAACTGGATGAGATTTCGGACTGGACGGAAAAGCAAAAAGAGCAATACCGGAAATACTATGAGGAACTGGCTAAAGTTAAATCCATTATATCCTACTACCAGCGCATCCGGGATATTACAAAGAAACAATTACGCCTTGTAGATGAATACAAACGCTCATGGTCGCTGATCCGGCAGGACAGTCATTTTACTGTAGAGGAAATTTTTTACATGGAAAAAGTGTATTCAGGCATTCTTGACGAAAGCCTGAAGAACATTGACCAGATCAGCCTCATCATAAAATCCTTCACTACAAAAATGAGCGATGCCAAAAGGCTGGAGCTGATTAACAACGCAGCCGACCAGGTAGATGTCAATTATTCGGATCTGGTGCAGTTCAACAGGCAGAATACTTTACTAAGCCTTCAGCGTGCTAAAACCGAAACCGAAGTGCAGGCAGTAAAAAAATTATATGGACTTCCTTAAATCAGAACGTATGAAAAAGATACTCTTGTTTCTATTGCTGGTTGTGTCGGCAGGGAGTAACCTGCAAGCACAAACTTTTGCAGAATGGTTTCAGCAAAAGAAGACACAAAAGAAATACCTGCTTCAGCAAATTGCTGCGCTCCAGGTGTATATCGGCTATGCTAAAAAGGGCTACAACATAGCCAAAGATGGGTTGAACACTATCGGCGGCTTCACCAGGGGAGAATTTAACCTGCACACGGATTACCTAAATTCTTTGAAGTCCGTGAACCCGGAAATCAGGCGGTATGCAAAGGTTGCGGATATAATCGCCTTACAGGTAAAAATTGTACAAAACTACAACCGCACTTACGGCAGGCTTAACAGCAGCGACGCCTTTAGCAACGATGAGCTGGCCTACATCAGAAGGGTCTTTGGTCGGTTGTTGGACGACTGCGATAAAAGTCTTGACGAGCTGATTACGATTACAACAGATAGCAAACTGGAAATGAAGGACGATGAGCGCATTGCAAGGATTGATAAGTTGTATCTGGACATGCAGGACAAATACACTTTCTCGCAAAGTTTTTCCAACGATGCAAAATCGCTTGCTGCATCCAGAATCAAAGAAAAAACAGATGTACAAACCAGCCGTGTATTACAGGGCATTAAAAACGAGTAACTATGAAAAAGCTGATCATACTGATATCGCTATCCTTCCTGGGCATATTGCCTGCCTTTCGTGCATCTGCGCAGGCAGATGAGATAGCGCAGCTCATACTCAATATTGAGAAACTGGCGCAATTCAAGCAAATACTTAGCGACATGAAGAAAGGCTACGAAATTC
>DALYUO010000123.1:0-12364 GCA_031981225.1 Pararcticibacter sp. | reverse complement strand
GAAGGCAACTTCAGTTTGCATAAGGCTTTTCTTGATGGCTTGATGGAGGTAAGTCCGGCGGTACGCAATTACCGGCGTGTGGCAGACATTACCAATTACCAGATCATTCTGGTTAAAGAATACCGTAAGGCTTATGAACGCTTCCGGCAGGACAACAATTTCAATGCAGATGAGCTGGCTTATTTGGGTCGTGTATATGATAATCTGTTTAAAGAAAGTCTGCGCAACCTCGATGAGTTGCTTACGGTAATCACGGCAGGCAAAGCTCGTATGAGCGATAATGAACGCTTGCAGGCCATTGACCGGATATATGCAGACATGCAGGATAAACTGATGTTCCTACGGCATTTTAATAACAATACTACAATACTGGCAGTGCAAAGGGCGAAGGAGCGCAACGACGCACAGACCATCCGAAAAATCTATGGGTTAAACAATTAAACAGATAAATATGGCAAAGTGTAGAAAGGCCGTCTGGCTGGCGGCAGTGGGTTTGATATTGCCTTTTATAAGCCATGCGCAGGGAATAGCCGATGAAATGAAAGGCTTGCATGGTGTACTGGAGCAACTGTATGATGAGATGATGCCTCTGTGCAGCCAGTTAATCGGCGTAGGACAAGGATTAGCAGGCTTTGCAGCTATGTGGTATATCGCCTCCCGTGTATGGGGACACCTGTCAAGAGCAGAGCCTATTGACTTCTATCCGCTCTTTCGTCCCTTCGTGATTGGCTTCTGCGTGTTATTTTTTCCAACCGTCGTTCTTGGTGTGATTAACGGTGTGATGAAGCCTACGGTAACTGCAACCGCTGCTATGGTGGAAGGTTCCGATAAGGCTATTGCAGTTCTCTTGCAGAAAAAAGAAGAAGCCATCAAGAAAACAGATGTATGGCAAATGTATGTGGGCGAAAGTGGCAGCGGCGACAGGGATAAATGGTATAAGTACACGCACGATAATGAAGACCCTTCAGACGAAGGTTTTTTCGAGAGCATTGGCAATGACATCAAGTTTGCCATGTCCAAAGCCTCTTACAATTTCCGCAACTCCGTAAAAGAATGGATGAGCGAAGTGCTGAGGGTACTCTTTGAAGCGGCATCACTGTGTATAGATACGCTACGAACGTTTCAGCTAATCGTGCTGGCCATCTTAGGCCCTTTGGTGTTCGGGATTGCAGTATTCGACGGTTTTCAGCATACGCTCACGGTCTGGATAGCAAGATATATCAACATCTTTTTATGGTTGCCCGTAGCAAACATCTTCGGAAGCATTATCGGCAAAATACAGGAAAAGATGCTGGAGCTGGATATATCACAGGTACAGGATTATGGCGATACATTCTTCAGCAGAACGGATATGGCCTACCTGGTCTTCATGATTATTGGCATCATCGGATACTTTACCGTTCCCTCCGTGGCTAATTATATCGTTCACGCTGGTGGCGGTGGCGCATTAGGTCATAAGGTCACCAGTTTATTCGGCAGTTCTTCCAGAACTGTGGTCAACACTGCATCTGCGGGTGCAGGCATGGCTGTGGATGCTATGGGCAGTGCAGCAAACCGCATGTCGCAAAGTATGGCAAGCAGTGGTGCATCTAACCCCTATTTCGGCGATAGCAGTAGCGGAAACTCTGGTTACATGAACGATAAACTAAAGGGCAATTCATAATAATCTAAAGGAGGATATATGTTCAAAAAGATGAAAAATATTGATACGGCATTCCGGCACGTCAGGAGCTTTACCCTGGTTGTGATCATCGGCTGTGTATTGATCTGCTGTTTTGCATTGTACAAAAGTTTCAGTCTGGTATCGCAGATGCAAAGCAAAATATACATTCTCGCTAACGGCAAGGCACTGGAAGCCTACGCTTCGGAGCGAAAAGATAACATACCTGTTGAGGCAAAGGATCACGTAAAAACATTTCACAAGCTGTTCTTCACACTTGACCCTGACGACAAAGCCATTACCGCAAATATCACTAAAGCATTATACCTGGCCGATGGAAGTGCGAAACGTGCTTACGATGATCTGAAAGAAAATGGCTATTACGCCGGGCTTATTTCCGGAAATGTCAATCAGACTATTGTGGTGGATAGTGTTGCGGTAGATATAAACGAGTATCCCTACAAATTCCGGTGCTACGCTACACAAAGCATTGTACGCCCTACCAGCGTTACAACCCGCAGCCTGGTAACCGATGGGGCGTTGCGAAATGTATCACGGAGTGACAATAACCCGCATGGCTTTCTAATTGAACGATGGAGTACGATTGACAACAGGGATTTAAAAACAGTAAGCAGGCGCCAATAAAAATAAAGATCATGAAACTATTTCCTAAAAGAAGAAAAGGCAATACCGAAGCTAAGTCCAATGCGATTAGCAAAGGCATGGAGGCAGGCTATAAGCGTTTGCAGGGTGGCTGGGCAAACTGGATGATGAAGCGTACGGAGAAATTCTCACGTCGTACATGGCTCGTGCTGCTTGCGCTCTTTGTGATGTTCACCAGTTCATACAGTGTTTATCTGGCGGTGAACGCTTTTACGGGCAAAAAAGACAATTCAATCACTATAACGCCGATTAAAAAGCCGAAGCACGCTACTGAAACAGGAGAAACAAAAACAGACGCTGCCGAGGTATCGGAGGCAGAATACAGCCGCATCAAAAACTTCAGGGTGTATATGGATAGCCTGGCGCGAAGTCCTTCTGGAAAAGCCCTGTACGACAGCATCAATAACCATCGTCCGGGGCTGATGGATAGTGTGAGGTTTATTGAAAATTATTATCAACAATTAAAACAAAAATAGAAATGGAAAAGCAAGTGAAAACTCCGAAAATGATTAGGCAGCGCAGGTTCTTACTGGTATTGCCAATGCTCGCATTGCCTTTTATGACCATGATATTCTGGGCGCTTGGCGGTGGCAAAGTTGAAAAAGTTGAAGCGCAGGCAGCAGTGAAAAAAGGCTTCAACATTAACCTGCCGGACGCTAACCTGAAAGATGACAAGCCGATGGATAAAATGAGTTACTACGATCAGGCGCAACTGGATTCAATCAAATTTCTTGAACTGGTTAAGAATGATCCCAACTACAAGAACATTGGATTAGCAGATACGGATGAATACCTGTCAGGGAAAGAAGACACATTTCAACTACCTGCCGATGAAAGAGGGCTGAACACTTCTCTTTACGGTAAACGTGGGGGTAATGATCCCCATACGGACAAGATATATCGAAAGCTGGCAGAGCTTGACAGGGAGATGAGCAAGCCTGTACCTGCTTCTATGGAAGATGATCCTTATGATATGTATCAACGCACTCCCGGCAGAGGTAATAATAGTGCAACCGTTAATTCATCAGACGTGGACAGGCTGGAGCAAATGATGAACATGATGAATCAACCTGCTGGCGAAGATCCCGAAATGAAGCAACTGAATGGAATGCTGGATAAGATACTTGATGTGCAATATCCTGAACGTGTACAGGAAAAATTGAGGCAGACCTCCCAGGCAAACAAAGGGCAGGTATTCGCAGTATCGTCAAAAACAAAAGAAAACAACATCACATTGCTCAACGCCGACCTGCCTGCGGGTGGTTCAACAAATGGCTTCTATTCGTTCACTGGCGCAACAGCTATCGAAGATTCACAGAACGCCATACAAGCGGTCATACACGAAACGCAGACTATCGTTGATGGTTCCACCGTCAAATTGCGATTGGTAAATGATGTATTCATTAACGGGGTTCATATTCCTAAAGACAACTTTATATATGGTATCGCTTCGCTCCGTGGTGAAAGATTAAGTATCAAGATTACCAGTGTGCGGTATAATAATTCATTGTTTCCAGTTGAATTAGCGGTGTACGATATGGACGGACTGGATGGCATATACATTCCCGGTGCAATTACCAGGGATGTTGCAAAGCAGTCCGCAGACCGGTCTATGCAAACCATCGGCTTGACTTCACTTGACCCTTCGTGGGGAGCGCAGGCTGCAAGCGCAGGTATAGAAGCTGCAAAGACTTTGTTCAGCAAAAAAGTCAAGCTGATTAAAGTAACTGTAAAAGCAGGCTACCAAGTGCTTTTACGTGACGAAAAGCAAAAACAATCCAATTAAATATTTGAATCACTTAAAAATTCCAAAAGATGAAAAAGATCAGTGCAGTAATGGTAATGGGAATTTTCCTGCTTATTACAACTTTCAAAGCGCAGGCGCAAACAAATACAGCCTGGCAAACAAAAGCAATTGAATCATATCATGTGGCAATTGCTTTCTCCAAAACAACCAACATTATCTTTCCCTATTCTATTGTCAGTGTAGATATAGGAAGCAGGGATGTGTTGGCTCAAAAAGCGAAGGGAGTAGAAAATATCTTGCAGATAAAAGCCGCAAAAGATAGCTTTCCTCAAACCAATATCAGCATCATTACTGCTGACGGAAAGCTCACATCCTTTCTGGTTGATTACGCCGAACAGCCTACTATACTCAATATTTCATTAGCGGGTCTGACAAAGCAAAACACCATCTCTATTCCTTCAGAAAGTATCAACCAGGAACAAATGGAGAATTACGCTTCAATGGCTTTTGAATCGAAGAAAAAGATACGGGGTATAAAGGATCAAACTTTCGGCATTCGTCTTAAACTGAACGGCCTGTTTATCCATGATGACATTATGCTGATGCGCTTCAATATTGCCAATGAAACAAATATCAACTATGATATTGACCAGCTCAGGCTTTACATCCGTGACCAAAAGAAAAGCAAAAGAACTGCTACGCAGGAGATAGAAATAGTACCCGTACTTGTACATAACAATACGACCCAAGTAATCGGGCAGTCAGATACTACCATCGTTTTTATTGTACCCAAATTTACTATTCCTGATAAGAAGTACCTCGCAGTTCAAATGATGGAGAAGAACGGAGGCAGGCATCTGGAACTGCATATAAAGAACAAGAAAATTGTAAAGGCAGCTCCGATTAATTAAAACTGAACGCTCCATTGAAACTGTTACATTCTATTTCAATTATTAGTTCTCGCTAAAAGATATGTTATGAAAATAAGGAAAGACGACTACAAGGATATTCTTGAATACCTGACTAAAAAGCGTTGGGAAGGTGAGGAATTTGTAGCCTTTCTCGATGATGTTTCTCCAGTAACTAAAGAAGATCTATTCACATTCCCCACAGAATACGATGTTAGGGAGTTCTGCTACGAAATGTCAACCGACATTGACTTTTACAACTTTCTGGCAATACGGTCGGCATATAAGACTATGCAGGAAGCTGCCGAGAACAGCAAACTAATGATTGAAAGGGAGGGCATCATTGACGTGTCCCTGATGGTAGCGGTTCGTTACGAAAGATTAGAAAGAGAACAATTAAATAACAATCAAAATTCAGAAGTTATGAATCAGAAAAATTTTGAATACCTGCGTGACCAGGTAAAGTACACCGGGTTCGGTGAAGGGTTGGAAAACGACCTGAAGCAAAAAATTCAGGAAAGAACCCCGGAGTTTAAATTGGCCTATGAAACGAAGTATGGCAACGATACTGTAAACGCTACATTGAATTTCAGCCAATCGAAGCAAAGCGATATGTATTTCTTTAATTCCTATCAGGTGAAAGTGCAAAAGGAAAATAGCTCTGAAACAATGGAGCAAACCTTCTACATCAACAAAGGCAACAACATTACCCTGAAGGAAGGGTATAACCTGATGGAAGGAAGGTCAGTGAATAAAGACCTCACCAATAAAGAAGGACAGGTGTACAACGCCTGGGTACAGATGGACTTTAAACAAAGTGATAATAACGGCAATTTCAAGCTGAAGCACTATCATGAAAACTACGGCTACGATTTGGAAGCGGTTTTATCCAAGCATCCTATCAGGGAATTAGGTAACGAGGAATACAAATCCAATCTGATGGATTCCCTTAAAAAAGGGAACCTGCAATCTGCCACGTTTCAGATCAACGGTGCGGAGCAAAAACAATACATCGAAGCTAACCCTCAATTCAAGACAATCAACATATATGATAGCAGTATGCAAAGGGTTGATAACAGACAGGCGAAAAAAGAACAGCAGTCTGAAGGTGAAAGCCAGTCAGCTAAACAAGACGGTAAAAAGGAAAGGCAGACACCTGCTGAAGATGATGGCCCTGAGATACCGAAGGCATCTAAGAAAAGGAAAAAGAACCAAAGCATCAGCTAAGCACTAAGTAGCCCCGTCTATTATAAATAGTCGTGAAGTTGAGATGGTGAAAAGGAAACTATTTATAACGTAAAAACAGATTGAAAAATGAGAAGTCAAATGTTAATGCTGCTAATATTTATAATAAGCCTTTCAGCATGTACGAAAGATAATGAAGCTGTAATATCAGAAGGCGAAAATAAAATTGCGCAGTTAAGATCACCACTTGGCGAAGCAGGTCCTGAAAACCCGGAAAATGCCTACGATAGCATAGGCTATTGGCATAATCAGATCGTGGCATACGTGCAGAACTGCAAGCCTGTTACAGACACACCTAATGTAGAGATGTCAACGCGATGTGTACTTCGCTTTTGCAGGGAAATGGAACGTATTGCCATGCCTCTATCATTTTTCTCAACAGTAAACCAGACGGTAAGGCAAAGCAACGAAAGCATCCAAACGCTTATAGCTAATTGTCCTTATGAAGAGCCAGTAAAGGCCGCCCTGGATTCGCTGGTGCAATTGATCAAACGACTTTCGGATAGGGATAGTCCCTATCCGGTGATTAAAGCCATGATTGTGAACTTTGAGAGGAGGGTAATGCAAAATAACCTGCTCAGTCCTGAAGGTCGTGAAATTGCCCTTAAAGCGGCATCGGTAGCACGTTACTCCATTTATTATTGGATGAATACGCTCCAGCCCCCGGCTCCGGCGGCGGCCTTTAAGTTTAAAAACATAGTTAAGTGGATTGCCGCCGTCACGAGTGATATAGGCGGCGCTATCGTGAGCGGCAGTGTGGAATACGCCGCCGATTGCAGCACCTATGCCTATGATCTGGTGACGTACAGTATGCCTTAGTTGATCCTCAAAAATCAGGTTATGAATAACAGTCTTGTAAACAGAGTGGAAGCAGAGCTGAACCAATGGCGTTCAAGGGAGGAACGGTTTAGCAAGCTGTTTTCTTTCAGCCTTTCAAATAATAGGGCACTGCTAAAAGAAAAGCTGGATTACTACGACCGTATTGCTGCAAAGTATAAAGGCACGCAGGATCTGGACGAGCGGTTTGCACTCAGGGTGCTAAGGCAAGAGCGCAATCGTATTGAAAAGCAGCTTTATCCTAATCTACTGATAAGGCTGCTGCGCAGGTTATTAGTTGCACCCGTTAAGGAACAAATCGTAATAAGGCAGGATAACAGGAAAACAGAGCAAAACAGCCAGGCGTTGCACCATCAGGTGCAGCGTGCTGGCTTTCCTGACCTATCTGCAAAAATTGATGAGCAGATGAAACTTGGGCAGCAACAATTTTCCATTCCTGTTTCCTATTACCTCAATGATAAAGAAAGGTTAGATCATCAGTTATCGTTCGCTAAAGATCAATCCGGTGCATACCAGCTTGAAGGGTATAAAACAACCCTGTATAATGAATCCAAACCGGAGGAAAAACGCCAGCAATACTTTACCATGCGTAACGGTAATAATGTAAATGCCACGGAGTGCTATAATCTTTTATCCGGTCGCTGCATCCAGAGCGGTGGAACTTGGATGCAACTTGATTTTAACGACAAAGACCCAAACGGAAATTTCCGAATCAAGCAATTCCACTCAGACTACGGCTACGATCTTGAAAAGGCTTTGCAGCAGCTTCCGTTAAAGGAATTGCTCAATAAAGGTGAAGCAGATAAGCTGCAATCGGAATTAAAAAATGGAAACCGTGTGTCGGTGAGCTTTGTGAAGGATGGAAATGAACAACGCTTCTATATTGAAGCTAATCCGCAGTTTAAATCAGTAAATATTTACGATGAGCATTCCAGGAAAATAACGCTTCATACAGCATTAGGCAATAAAACAATGGATGCTATGAAAGTGACGCATAAGGTCAATGAGCAGCAGCAACAAAATCATGCAAAAAAGAACGGAATGAGATTAGGGTAATAAAAGGCGTGAGCAATGGATAGGCTGTATTATTTGTCGGATTTTTTTGAAGCCATAGGAACTGATGCCCGCATCAGCATTACTCATATAGGCATTTATGCGGCTTTGTTACAGTATCGCATAAAGAATGGCTTTGCCAACCCTATCCAGGTTTTTAGTCATGAGATATTAAGCATTGCAAAATTGTCCTCTGCTATCACCTACCACAAATGCGTTAGAGAACTAAGTGAATATGGTTATATAAGGTATGAGCCGTCTTTTAATCGTATGAAGGGAAGCAAAATCTATTTTGCTGAAAGAAGCGATTAAAATAGACAAGTGATTTGGAAAGTTTTGCAAAAGCTGGAATTGATGTCAATATCGAAGAAGCACAGATTATACTCGACTTTTTATATAGTATGGCGAACATAGTAGTTGAACAATACATAAGTATGCGGCATTGCAATGCCGAAATCGTAACTAAGACTGTAAAGTAAAAAAGCAGCTATGAAAATTGCAGACCTTTATATCAGGGTGAGTACAGACGAGCAGGCAGATAAAGGCTATTCCCAACGGGATCAGGAAGAAAGGCTGCGTAGGTATTGCAACATCAACAACATTCAAATACGCAAGGTCATTTTTGAAGACCATTCCGCAAAGACCTTCAGGCGACCTGCCTGGCAGAACCTGCTGATAGATTTGCGTAAGCAAAGGGGAAATTCAGACCTAATTCTTTTTACAAAGTGGGATAGGTTTAGCCGGAATGCCGGGGATGCTTATCAAATGATCAGCCTTCTAAGGCATCTCGGAGTAGAGCCGCAGGCAGTAGAACAGCCATTGGATTTATCTATCCCTGAAAATAAAATGATGCTGGCTTTTTACCTCGCAGCACCAGAGGTAGAGAATGACCGCAGGGCATTAAATGTATTTAATGGAATGCGCCGTGCTAAAAAGGAAGGGCGCTGGATGGGCACGGCTCCGATTGGTTATGTAAACAGAATTACTGAAGATGGCAAGAAATATATTGCGCCGAAAGATCAGGATGCTAAAATCATGAAATGGGCATTTGAAGAAATCTTTCGCAACAAACTGAACACAGAACAAATCTGGAAACAAGCCAGGGAAAGAGGATTGAAATGTAGCAAGAATAATTTTTGGGTAGCGATAAGGAACCCTATTTATTGCGGATTAATTTTCGTTCCTCAGCACAAAGATGAACAAAGCCAACTTGTACAGGGGCAACATGAACCAATTATTACCGCTTCACTATTCTTTGATGTGCAGGATGTGCTGGACGGCAGAAAGAGAAAAGCAGTAAGTAAAAAGGTAATTGCACAGGATGACATTCCATTAAGAGGTTATTTGATTTGCCCTAACTGTGGAAGGTTTTTGACCGGCAGTGCTTCAAAAGGAAGAAACAAATACTATCACTACTATCATTGCAGTTCCGAATGCGGTGTACGTTATAAAGCAGATGACGCAAACAAGTTAATGATAGAAGCCATCGGGAATGAAGTCCACAATGTTCCGCAACTTAAACTGTTTCAGGAAATTATTACAGCTACTTTCATGGATGTAAACCGTGTTGAGAAGGTAGATCAGAAACGTTTGGTGGCTCAACTGGATCAGATAAAGCACCGGCTCTCAAAGGCTCGTGAATTATTGCTGCGTGGAGAAATTGAAGGCGAAGACTATCGTACCATTAAGTCTGAAGCCAATGAAAGAATGACTGATATTGAAGTAAAGCTACAAACATCCATTTCATTTTCAGACAATATGGAATTACTATGGGATCTTCCTATTTCCAAATTGTCGCATTTAGAAGAGTTGTTTCAAAATGGAACTGTTATACAAAAAAGAAAAATCGTAAGTACACTGTTTCCCGATAACCTGACGTTCAACGGTGAAAAACTTCATCGCACAACAGTGAGTACAGCTATCAGCTTATTGACTAAAAGCAGAAAATCTCCACGGGAAATAGAGGCAAAAAGTAATGAGAACTATCAGGCTGAAAGTGTCCATCTGCACCGCAAACATGCTGTAGCCGTACTACGAAATAGGATGTAGCCGTTCTACTTAGCGTCGGGCAACTTAGCAACTATTTTTCCGTTTAACCGCTCGTTGACCAGATAAGCAAGGAAAGTGGCAAACGAAGTTATATCCTGTCCTACACTTGCCTGCTCCAATACCTGCATATATTCAGTTCTCCTTTCCACAGGTATAACCGTCCACGGGTATCCACCGGAAGCCAACATTGCATTCATCAGAAACCGTCCTATTCGTCCGTTACCATCCATGTACGGATGGATAAAAACAAAAATGAAATGACCCAATACTGCCCTGACCGATGGCTCCGGTTCTTCTTCCAATAGTTCAAACAGAACGGGCATGGCATCTCTCATAGCATCCACGTTCAGAGGAACGTGTTTGGAGTTCCCGATATATACCTGATGGTTTCGATACCCTGCAAGGTCCGCCGCTTTTAATAGCCCGGCGGTAACGCTTGGGTCGAATAGTTGCCTGTACCATTTTGAGTGATCTTTATCCACCTGCTTTCCTGAATTGGCTCCCTTCAGTATTGCTGTGATGGTTTCCTTCACCTGCAGAAAGGCTTGGTAGTAGCCTCTGGCAGCCATAGCATCCCTTTGCTTGCGATCTTCCTCATGCGCCTTACTGTTCCACTGACCGCTGCTTACTCTTTCGATAAGTTCCGGTGTCACCCGATACCGTTCTATCGAGAGGGAGTGATAGGCATCTGTTATGTAAATGTCGTCAACGTCCTTCAGGTAGGCTTGTGAATCATCGGGTATGCCGGGAGCTTTTGGAAAGCTGGAAATAATAATCTCACGCATCTGCTGCCACATGAGCCTGATGCGATTGGCGTAGGGAGAGCGTTCACGGGAGGATAGATTAAGGTTCAGTTTGGTTTCAAAAGGATCTTCTTCCCGTATATCGTAATCTGCCTGCTTAACAGTATCAACAATCTGGTCAGCTATTTTATCCCTGTTAATATTTCTAAAAGCGCCTGCCAATCTTCCCGCAAATGTGGTGTGACCGTTTTCCAAAAGGATAGGTAGTACCTCCGAAGCATCTCTTATCAACGTAAGGGCTGTGCGGGCATCTATGGCATTCCTTGTATAAATGCTCGGTGAACTGTAAACCAAAGCAGCCGGCAGATTGTACATCCTGATTCCATTGGTTACGATGGTTTGATCCGCTGGGGGAATACCAGTCCTTAAATTGAACAGAGACGTGTTATGCGGTAAGGGCGTAGGGTTATTATTTCCTTGTGGCGAACGTATCATCAACTGTTGAGGTACTGCGCTGTTTCCCGCATGGATAAGCAGCGACTGGTCTGCTGACAAGCACCAGTCATCGCCAAATTTGTGATTCAGAAACTTTACAATAAATTCCCAATAGGAGCTGTACCAGGACGTGGTTTCACCTTCCTTTTCAGCAGGATCGGTAGGTATGTACCATCCCTTTGTCACCTCACGGATAAAGCCGTTTTTAAGCAGTATCTCCCTGTATTTCCTGTTAGGCATTTCATCGGTATGGATACCGACTACACCGTTATCCTGTAATTCTTTCAGGAATTTAAGCGATTCTACCAATCTTTCGCGGGGTGTGGCCATATCGAATAGTTTGAATTTATGCGGTTAATAGGCTATTGTGTGCCTGTTATGTTATTAAACAGGGGCGTTCAATTCCTATTAAACCTTGTCGGTTTTCTAATATTAAACAAAGATGTAGCAAATTTAGTAAATTTTGACGTGATAATACTATTAAATATTGCTCATTTTCATTTTTTCTTCTTATCTTTACATAGTACCACACTTAATTTTTTAGTTATGAAAATAGCAGACCTTTATGTACGGGTAAGTACGGATGAACAGGCCGATAAAGGCTATTCGCAACGTGACCAGGAGGAACGTTTGCGGAAATACTGTGAAATCAACAATATCCGGGTTAGGAAAGTGATCTTGGAAGACCATTCGGCTAAGACTTTCAAACGACCGGCTTGGACAGGGCTACTGGGTGATTTAAGGAAACACAAAGGACATACCGACCTTATCCTGTTTACGAAATGGGACAGGTTTAGCCGTAATGCAGGAGATGCGTACCAAATGATCAGTACCCTTCGGCGGTTAGGTATCGAGCCACAGGCGGTAGAACAACCGCTTGACCTCTCCATTCCGGAAAACAAAATGATGCTGGCGTTTTACCTCGCTGCACCGGAGGTAGAGAATGACCGGAGAGCGTTAAATG
>DALYUO010000122.1:14026-14963 GCA_031981225.1 Pararcticibacter sp. | reverse complement strand
CCATCTTTACGGCCTATTTTAAAGATTTAAGTTTAGGCAAATGGTTTTTGGTCGCCCGTTTCGAACGCCCTAAGACACTTACCTGCCTGTCTCATTTACATTCCTTTCTTGAGAATTTCATTCCGGAAAACGGTAACCTGATGAGAATGGCTTACTATAAAAATCAATGGATTGCAGGAAAGAACGGAGAATGGCATGAGCTTAATAAGATTACACTTACCGCTGATGCTGCGGCACGGAATAAATTGAGGGCTGATTATGCCGGTGGAACAAAAGACGGGCAGTTTTATCTGATGAATTGTGGCTTTTTTGATCAGTTCATTCGTTTCGATCAGGTTTTTGAACGCCCCTTGTATTCAGAAAAGCCTCTTGTCGACTTTAATAAGTTGCCTTAAAATAATAGTCAGATAAGAGGATCGCTGCATACATGCCGGAGCAGGTGACAGTCAGTTGCTTGAAAATAAGCATGAGAGAATATAATCAAAAGTTCCCATTCAAGATATTTAAGCCGCCATTGCGCGGCTTTTGTTTTTTACTGACCCTTTAACCTTTCAACCTTTTTTCACACTCGCTATTCGTGGCTTTATCGCTGCCATCACCTACACTCCGGTACCAAAGATTTCTTTTGTCAAAAGAAGATATCCGTTCCAGTCGCAAGAACCGTCTGTGATCGACAAAACAGATTTTCCGTCAACATCATAGTTATAATAATCCACAGTAGTGCAGACTTCAGGTATGTTTTTCATATGAAATAACTGCTTTTCAAATGAAATGAGGGCCTCTATATCGCGTTTCGATAATACCTTTTTTTTCGTCTTATTCTCTCTGGAAGAGTAAAAAGAAGCAATTAGTTTTGAGTTCCTCTTTTCAATTTCGATGGTTGATTTAATGTCGTGAAAGCAGCCTAACGATTCAAAGGAGAGCTTGATTTTAGTAG
>DALYUO010000122.1:7745-13960 GCA_031981225.1 Pararcticibacter sp. | reverse complement strand
CAGATGATGTCCTGAAGATTTCCCATTACAAGCAAACTTTTCTTTACCTCCTGGTTGAAAATATTGATAAAACGTAATGAATACTGGCCGGGTTGCAGCCCGGAAATAACAAATTCGCCCATAGACGTCTTTATGTTTTTAATGACTGTGTCTTTGCCTTTCATGAGGGATAGGTGTCTTTCTCCAAAATCATTGCCTGCCTGATAAGGCCGGCAAGTCAATAATCTTCCTTTAATGTTAAATAATTCCTGGGAAAAAGACTGAAGGTTTAAAGAGATCAAGAGTAAAACAACACTGTTAATAATTCTCATATTGTTAGGATGCATTCACTGTTGTAATTCCATAAAAAGTACCACTATCGTTCGTTTATGGTTTATCAGATCAAGTTTAGCGATTTTACAATGTTAATAATTAAAAAAAATCCAGGCGTAATATTAATAAGATAAACCGAAACATAATTGAGCTATAATATTCAAAAGCAAAAAACATTTAAAGGTTTAACTTTATCATGAAATGTCTAAGCCGGGGATAGATATCTCTAAGGTCTACTTGCCGATTCTAATACATCTATTGAAATTTGAAAATAGTACTATGAACTCCTTGACTATTTATTTTATTGCGTATTTCTATATTTGAACAAATAATATTTTCTCAATGAAATACTTTCTCACTCTTTTATTATTATGCTCAAAGGTGTACGCACAAGATGCGATGCTTTTTGATCAAGACGGAATTGTAATGTCCTATAAACTCACTAAGCTGCAAGATGGTGATAAGAAAGATACCTACCTCTTGACTGTTAAAGCGGTAAACAAGAATAGCTTCGACCTCTTTTACCAGGGACCAAAAAATGGCGTTAATCCATTCTTTTCTGAAGTTAACATACGAAATGGTAATGACTATCTATATCTTAGTGCTACAGAAAGTCGATTAATGACTTCGGAGGGTAAGCTTTTTTACATCAAAGCAGGAGGCACAGTTAACGGTGAAAAGGAATTTAAGGTAGGAAAGGGAGTTACACCTATTATTACTTCGAAATTCTTTAGTGATTTAAAGCCAATATCAGAATTTAGGTAGTCCTTTACTTACTTAAAAACTGATGAGACTTCGACGTCCAGGCTTTCATAGCCGCTAATGAACCTATCCAGCGGGGAGCACCATTATTGAAGTGTGAACGGACTATACTAACGTTACTTGTGCAGCGGTAATGCAGACCATCATAAACAAGTAAACTGTAACACCAAGGAATTACAAATTATCAAATATGGTCATTTTCGTTATTAAGGCAATAGTTATAATCTTAGGAACTATTGTGATATTGTACTTTTTATAGCAGGCCTTTCAGGCAAAAAGGGATTTAGAAAAGCGCTGTTGAGTCTGATGACTGTTTTCATAACGTTACTGTTGTTAACTATTTTAGATTTTGGAACCGCTCCAAAGGTCCGGAAAGAAAAAATGCTGGTTGCAAAAAGGGAAGCGCCGATTACCGGAGTCGAATTAGTTTTGTATAGTGACTCCACTTTTAGCCTGGGCAACCTCAGAAAGATAACAAAAATGGGTGTTTACAGGATAAGGAAAGATACGTTGTTGTTGGAAGTGAATACGTTACCATATACTTCTTTTTTAATAAAGCACAAAAGCCTGCAAGAATTCTGAGGAACTGGGATAAGTGCGCTTGATATAGAATTAAACAAGCTCGCACAAGGCAGCCATTAGTTAGGCGATATCATAAGAGGTTATTGATAGATTTTTCTAAATTTAACCTTAATTTTCACCGCATATGTCAAGCGTCGAACAATTATTAGAAAAGATCAGAGCCTTTCGCGACGCACGCGATTGGCAGCAGTTCCATAATTCAAAGGACCTGGCGGTTGCGCTCAGCATTGAAGCTTCAGAGTTACTGGAGTTGTTTCTGTGGAAGGGGAACGAAGATGCCAATCCCGAAAAGTTAAAAGAAGAACTTGCCGACGTGCTGATGTATGCCCTGCTGATAGCCGACAAGCATGGACTCGACCTTGAGCAGATCATCGAAGAAAAAATCAGGCTCAATAATGCCAAATATCCCGTGGATAAAGCAAAAGGTAACGCAAAGAAATACGACGAACTATAATGCCGAAAGCCTTTCAGATTGACCAATATCCCTTTGATAGCAAGCTGGAGGATACGCTGCAAAACCAGCAGCGTAATTTTCTTTCATGGCCGGTTGTCTATTTCCTTCAAAACGACCTTGTGGGCGAAGCCTATGTGGGTGAAACAACCGACATGGTCCAGAGGATGAAAACACACCTCAAGACTCAAAGAAAGCAATCTCTTTCCACCGTCTCGCTGATTGTGAGCGAGCTTTTCAATAAATCAGCAACGCTGGATATTGAATCGAACCTCATCAGGTATATTGCCGCCGACCAGAAATTTAATCTGCAAAACGGCAACCTCGGCATTTCAAACCATCAATTCTATCAGCAGAAGGAGGTTTATTGGGAGTTATTCCGCGATATCTGGAACGAGCTGCGGACGCTGGGCATCGCCCGCCATTCCCTCGATTACATAGACAATTCCGATCTGTTCAAATATTCTCCGTATAAGTCTCTCTCGCCAGGACTAATTACGTTTTTGTAATTCCATTTCTGATTAAGTCTTGCACAATCTACATGTAGTAGTGAGAATGAATGCCTTAATATCCTTTTACTCATACTTGATTGTTAGTGATATATACAAAAATAGCTTATGGAACACCTTTTATGTGGAAAAAAATAGAAGGTGTTTCGTTTCTCCGGCTGCCCTAACAAACCGAATAACTTTTATGTTTTATAAACTAATGTCGGATTCGTGTAAAACAAAGTCTAATTCATGCAATGGGTGTAAGAGTGCACTGGTCTATTTTTGTATCACCGTACTTGATCGGCCCGTTGATGGCACTGCTTCAAGGCGAAATTAAACTAACGTAACCAATTATAAAACATATGATATCATTTACCGACAACTCTTCATGACTTTCTGTTGAGTCGCTTTTATTAAGTAGCAATAGACCCACTGGATACTAAATGGATTTTAACCGGGCAATGAGATGATGTCTTATTGCCCGGCTCCTGTAAAACAAAATATTCAATGAGAAGATGGAAAAATGGGTGGAAATGACCAGAATATTTAAATTGTAAAACGCATATTTAAAGTACTATAATATGAAAAGAAGAACACTCTTAAAACAGTTAGCGCTGTCTGTTCCTGCTTTTGCTATGGCAAAACATATAAATGCAGCTAATGAAATATTTAGATCCGGTATTCCGGTTATATCTTCCGGTCCTTTTAAAGCTAACTGGGACTCGCTGTCTGCTTATAATACCCCTGAATGGTTCCGCGATGCCAAGTTCGGAATCTGGGCACATTGGGGCCCTCAATGTCAGCCTGAATATGGCGATTGGTATGCCCGAGAAATGTACATGCAGGGCAGCCGGCAATATAAGTATCATTTAGAAAAATACGGTCATCCTTCTAAGTTCGGATTTAAAGATGTAATCAATGAGTGGAAAGCAGAACAGTGGAGGCCCGATGACCTGATCGCTTTATATAAGAAGGCGGGAGCAAGGTATTTTATGGCCCTGGCGAATCATCACGATAATTTCGATCTTTATAAAAGCAGGTATCAGAAAAACTGGAATTCTACGAAAATTGGTCCTGGAAAGGATTTGATTAGCGGCTGGGAAGCAGCCGCCAGGAAGCATGATTTGTATTTTGGCGTGAGCTTGCATGCTGCCCATACCTGGAGTTGGATGGAAACCGCCAGGCGGTTTGACAAAGACGGCCCGTATGCGGGTATTTCCTATGACGGCATCTTAACAAAAGCGGATGGAAAAGGGAAATGGTGGGAGGGGCTGGACCCACAGGAACTGTATGCCCAAAACCATCCTCTTAGTGACAATAGCCACGATAATGGGATGATTCATCGTCAATGGAACTGGGGAAATGGAGTTGCTATGCCTTCAAAAGAATATTGTGAAAAGTTTTACAACCGGACAATTGATTTGATTGATTCATATAATCCTGACTTGATATATTTCGATGATACCGCTTTGCCTTTATGGCCGGTGAGTGATGTCGGCCTTCGTATCGCCTCATATTTTTACAACCGGAGTGTTAAAAGAAATGGAAAGGTGGATGTTGTGATCTTCGGCAAGATCCTCGACGAATTGCAGCGGAAATGCCTGGTTTGGGATATAGAAAGGGGACAAAGTAACTCCATAGAGCCGCTTCCCTGGCAAACCGATACTTGTATTGGCAGCTGGCATTACGATCGGGCTATTTACGATAATAAACAATACAAGAGTGCCAGGACTGTTATTCATACTCTTTCGGATGTGGTAAGTAAAAACGGGAACTTATTGTTGAACGTGCCTGTGAGGGGAAATGGTTCAATTGATGAACTGGAACAGGCCATCGTTGAAGAAATCGGTGAATGGATGGCCGTTAATAGCGAAGCTATATACGGAACCCGGCCGTGGACCGTTTTTGGTGAAGGCCCTGCCATGGAATCATCAGCTCCTTTATCGGCACAGGGATTTAATGAAGGCAAAGGCAGGCCTTTTGGCCCCTCAGATATTCGGTTTACAACAAAGAATAATGCCGTTTATGCCATTGTGCTGGGGTGGCCCGAAAACGGAAAGATTAATATTGAAAGTATGAAGTTGGGAAATAAAAACCTTGACAAAAGCATTCAGGCTGTTGAGATACCCGGAACCGGAGCAAGTCTTTCTTTCTTGCAGAATGACGGAGGGCTAGTTGTAAATCTTCCTGAAAGCAGACCCAAATACTCGTATGCTTTTACCTTAAAGATTCTGTAGAGGATAAGCCGGCTTATGCCTCAATTGACATTTGTGCTATGATATTTACCATTCATGCCATCGTTACTCGTGTTTGTTTGCGATCTTGCCGTCAGTTTAAACCAATTATTAAGAAGTTGCCCGAAAGACTGACCTTCTAAAGCCAATGCTTTCTGGTTAACAATACATCCTTATGCTTAAGAAAAGTTTTTTCCTGGTTTCGCAGTTGTTGATGGTCTTTGTTTGTAAAAGCCTTTTTGCTCAGAATCCCTTCATCACAGGGCAATATACTGCTGATCCATCTGCCAGGGTTTTCGGCGACAGTGTATATGTTTATCCGTCTCATGATATTCCGGTAGTGCCTGGTAAGGGCCGCCCGGGCTGGTTCTGCATGGAAGACTATCATGTGTTTTCTTCTGGAAATCTTAGGGAATGGACAGATCACGGTGTGATCATTACGCAGAACAAGGTGCCATGGGTGAAGCCTGACAGTTACAACATGTGGGCTCCCGACTGTATTTTCAGAAACGGGAAATACTATTTTTATTTCCCAGCTACTCCCGCTGATACAAGCGGAGGAAAGGGATTTGCTATCGGAGTGGCTGTGTCCGACAAACCGACGGGCCCTTTTGTTCCCGAGCCTTCTCCTATAAAAAATGTAAGAGGGATAGATCCGAATGTTTTTATTGACAAGGACGGGCAAGCTTATCTATACTGGTCGCAGGGGCATATATTCGGCGCAAAGCTGAAAGATAACATGCTTGAGCTGGCATCTGAACCTTTTATCCTTCGGAATCTTCCTGAAAAAGGATTGAAGGAAGGTCCTTATTTATTTGAACGTGAGGGGAGCTATTACTTAACCTATCCCCATGTTGAAAATAAGATAGAACGCCTTGAATATGCTGTGGGCGATAATCCCTTAGGCCCCTTTAAAAAGACAGGCGTGATTATGGACGAATCTCCAACTGGTTGCTGGACCAACCATCATTCTATCATTAAATTCCGGAATCAATGGTATCTGTTTTATCACCATAATGATTATTCCCCGAAATTCGACAAGAACAGGGCTGTGAGGCTGGACAGTCTGTTCTTTAATGAAGACGGAACTATCAGAAAAGTAATACCCACTCTGAGAGGTGTTGGCCTGACGCCTGCATTACAGAAAATACAGATCGACCGTTATAGTAAAATAAGTGACAGGGGCATTTCCATTGCGTTTATTGACACAGCCGATCATTTTAAAGGATGGAAAACAAGGTTCAGTTCTGCAAATGCATGGCTGCAGTATAACCGTGTAGATTTTGGGAGTAAAGCACCCGGATCGGCAAGCGTGCTGGCTTCTTCAAAAACGTCAGGGATTCTCGAGATACGGCTGAACTCATCGTCCGGGCCGGTGATCGC
>DALYUO010000122.1:3975-7735 GCA_031981225.1 Pararcticibacter sp. | reverse complement strand
GAGGTGAAAGTTCCTGTTACTGTTTCCTGGAAAGTAGTCAATGCGAAGCTGTCAAAAAGGTATACAGGGCAAAAAGACCTGTTCGTGGTAATGAAAGGTGAGGGCGATGTAGAAGTCGACTGGCTATGCTTCGAAAAGGAGGGCTCGTATTAATTTACTCTTTATTATAAACATTAACCGATATAGAAACTCTAATAAAAACAGTAATGAACTTAAAAAGTATTACCATTGCTTTGGCAGTTGCACTAGTGTGCGGATTCTCTTATGCTCAAACAAGTACTGAGGGTGTTAAGGAAGATTTCAAACCATCGCCCCTGAATCAACCGGGACAAGAATATCCCCAGGTGAACTCACAAGGTTATGCCCGGTTCCGGATTAAAGCGCCGCAGGCAGATAGTATCAGAGTAAGCCTCGGTCTGGGGGGACAGGGAGGAACGAGACTTAGTAAAGGCTCTGACGGGTTTTTTACAGGTACAACTTCAGGTCCTATGGATGAGGGCTTCCATTATTATCATCTGACGATTGATGGAGGTGTGTTTAATGATCCCGGAGCTCTCAATTTTTTTGGGTCGTTGCGCTGGGAAAGCGGGATTGAAATACCAGCCAGGGACCAGGACTTTTATGCGCTTAAAGATGTTCCTCATGGGAATGTGCAACAGGTTTTCTTTCCTTCCAAAAGCACCAATATGCAACGAAGGGCATTCGTGTACACTCCTCCGGGTTATGGAAAAAGCGCAAAAAAATATCCTGTGTTATATCTGCAACATGGCTGGGGTGAGGATGAGACCGCCTGGAGCAACCAGGGGCGCGCGAATCTTATCATGGACAACCTCATTGCGGACGGCAGAACAAAGCCTTTTATCATTGTTATGACTTATGGTATGACGAACGACACCAGATGGGGAGGTATAAGAGACTTTAAAATCGACGCTTTTCAAACTGTGCTGACAGAAGAGCTAATACCTTATATCGATGCTAATTTCCAAACCATCGCCAACAGGAGTAACCGGGCTATGGCCGGGCTTTCAATGGGTGGTATGGAAACGCATAGCATTACACTTAACAAACCCGATATTTTTGGTTATTATGCCCTGCTAAGTGGCGGCACGTTTAATCCGGATGAACTGAAAGATAAAGTGAAACCACATTTGATCTTCCTGAGCTGCGGAAGTAAAGAGCGCCCCGAGGGTGTAAAGAAAGCGGTGGCATCGTTGAAAGACGCTGGTTATAACGCAGTTTCATATGTGTCGGAAAATACAGCGCACGAATTTCTAACCTGGCGGCGAAGCCTGAAGGAACTGGCTCCTTTGTTGTTCCAGTAAAATTGATGCTTAAAAAATTACCGGCGTTTATTCCTTTTTTATGTGAGGATGATTAAATTTAGCGAAACTACTAACTATTGAAAAGACCTCTACATGCATAGGAACATACCTTTAAAAAAAGCAGGCCTATACGTCCTGTTTTTTATTTTTTCGTTTCAATTGACGGGAAAGGAGCCGGATCTTAACTTTACTACCTTTACGTCCAGGGACGGTTTGTCTTCGAATACTGTCAATTCAGTGCTTGAGGATCATTTCGGTTTCTTGTGGATTGCCACCGAAGATGGACTGAACCGCTTTGACGGCACTTCTTTTAAAGTTTACAGGCACATCAGTGGCCAGGATGCTTCATTACCTGTAAATCATGTTACTTCTCTTTTTGAAGATTCAGACGGCTCGTTATGGGTGGCAACGAATGGGGGAGCGGTGAGCATTTACGACAGGAATAAAGATGAATTTGTAAACCTTACCGCATACAACCCTTCGGTTGTGAACATGGCCGCCACTTCCATTTCTGAAGATCGCCTCGGAAATATCTGGATAGGTTCTTATAACGGGCTTTTTGTAGTGAACCGGGCAACCCGCAAGGTTATCCGCATTTACAGGGAGGGGAAGGCGAAAGGCGATTTACATACAAATATTATTATTGCGCTGTTCAGAGACTCAAGGAAGAATATGTGGATCGGAACAAATGCCGGCCTCTATCGTCACGATAAAAGTACCGGTAAATTTACGCGCGTGCTGAATTCTATTGCGGAACCAGGCTATATTTTGTCGTTAGCTGAAGATAAAAAAGGGCGTATCCTTGCCGGGACCATGAGAGGCCTGTATGTGTTAAGTTTTGCAGGAAAACAAGTAATGACACTCACTCATGGAAGTGGCTCTTCAAATATAAGCAGTGATATAGTGTATGCTGTTAAAACGGCTAAAGATGGTCTGGTCTGGCTGGGAACAGAAGAGGGATTAAACGTAGTAAATATTGATAGTGGTCTGGTTTATAAGTACCGGGCCGACCGTCGAAACAGGAGCAGTTTAAGGTCTAAGTCGATACGTTCCATCTGCTTTGATGCCAACGGAATTGGCTGGGTTGGAACATTTCAGGGCGGGGTAAGCAAATACGATCAGAACTATACCAGCTTTAAAGTAGTGGAGAGCAATCCCTTCGATGCAAACGGCCTTAGCGCGCCTGTGGTTACATCCTTCGCAGAGTATCCGGGGAAGGGTGTATTTGTAGGGACCGACGGTGGAGGGGTTGATCTGTTTCAACCAAACAGCGGACGTTTTACCCATTATCAGGTCGCGGCAGGGGCTGTTGGCAGGAGCAATAAACGCTTGTCGGTTCTTGCCCTGGAAATGACAAAAGATAATAAGTTATGGGTTGGGACCTTCCTTGACGGGGTATATGTTGTTGACGTTAAAACTGGCAGCAGAACCCACCTGATTAAAGGCGAGGGCCCGTCTAATCTAAATTTCAGCGATGTCTTTTGCATCCGGGAGGACAGAAAGGGCAATGTCTGGGTAGGCACCAACGGTGGAGGGGTAAATCTTTATAACCCGTCAACCGGACTGATTGAAAAGCTGCTGCATAATCCGGCTAAACCGGGGGGTCGTAATCATCTTTCTCATCTGGTTATCAGGGCGCTGGAAGAGGACAGTAACGGCAATATGTGGATCGGTACTTTTGGCGGGGGTATTTCTGTGAGGAACCCGAAGACCCGGCAGTTTACTTTCTATTCCAAGGAAAAGAACGGGCTTCCTAACAATTATATTATCACAATCAAGGAAGACAGCAAAGGGAATATTTGGGTTGGCACCAACGGTGGAGGACTTAGTTTACTCGACAGGAAAAGTGGTCGTTTTGTAACATACTCCGAAAAAGACGGACTTGTTAACGACGGCGTTCAGACGATTGTTGAGGACACGGATGGCAAGATCTGGCTGAGCACTAATAAAGGGATAAGCAGCTTTGATCCTTTAACCAGGAAATTTAAAAATTATTCACATCATAACGGGCTTCAAAACAGTCCATTTGTACTCGGAGCCGGCCTTTGTATGTCTGACGGTACCTTGTTTTTTGGAGGGCAGGAGGGGTTTAATTATTTTGATCCTTCGGTACTGCGGATGAATCGCAATGTTCCTCCTGTGGTACTTACCAATCTAAGGGTAAATAATTCTAACGTTATTCCTTCTGACGACGGCCCATTGAAGCAATCGATATTAATTGCGAAGGAGATCGATCTAAGGTATAAAGACAATTTCTCAATCACCTTTGTCGCATTAAATTATACGATATCGGAGCAAAACCAGTATGAGTACCGCCTTAAAGGTGTTGATAAGGACTGGATACAGGCCGGAAAAGAGCATACTGCTTATTATACCAACCTGGATCCGGGGGAATATATATTTGAGGTAAGGGCAAGTAATAACGACGGTATATGGAA
>DALYUO010000122.1:385-3965 GCA_031981225.1 Pararcticibacter sp. | reverse complement strand
GATTAAGTTCCTCACGAATCTTAGTCATGAGTTTAGGACACCGCTATCCCTCATCGTCGGGCCGGTAGAGTCGTTAATCGAAAAAATAAGCGAACCGGCATTTTCTAGCCAGTTAAGTTTAATCAGACGTAACGGACGTCGCTTGATGAACCTTGTGAATCAATTGCTTGACTTTAGAAAAATGGAAGAACAGGAACTAAAACTTCATCTTGCTGCTGGAGATATCATCTCTTTTTCAAGGGATATTGCCGACTCGTTTTGTGATGTAGCTTCAAGAAAGAATATAAGCTTCAAATTTTCCGCTGATATTCCAAATGCCTTTGTGCTTTTTGATCATGACAAGATTGAAAGGATACTTTTTAATCTGCTTTCAAATGCGTTCAAATTCACGCAGGAGGGGGGCGAGATACTTGTTGAAATTATTGCCCGTGAAGAGGAGAGCTCTGAAGGAACGCTTGTGCTTGATATCATCGTTTCGGATTCGGGTATAGGTATTCCCTCCGAGGCTCAAAGAAAACTCTTTGACCGCTTTTTTCAGCATGACCCGGGCCCGCTGGTTCTCAATCAGGGCACTGGTATCGGTCTGTCTATCGTAAAGGAGTTTACCAAAATGCATGGCGGAACAGTGGATGTACAAAGTGAGCTGAGAAAGGGCAGCAGTTTTGTTGTGTCCATTCCTTTTGCTTTACCCGAAACCGGAGTGGACGGAATTGAAGAACGGCACTGCCGGGAGGCTGCAATACCGACAGAAACAGAAGGTCCTATTCCAAACCAGCAGAACAGGATGCCGGACGGCGCTTCTGTGCTCATCGTGGAGGACGACGATGACTTCAGATTTTACATTAAAGATAATTTAAAGTTATCATACAGGATATATGAAGCCACTAATGGAAAGGTAGGATGGCAGCGCGCACTGGCGCATCATCCGGATATTATAGTTTGTGATGTTAATATGCCTGTTATGAGCGGTATTGAGCTTAGCCGCAAGTTGAAAGCCGACAAAAGAACGTCGCATATTCCGCTGATCTTGCTGACGGCCTCGACTCTCGAAGATGAGCAGATAAAGGGGCTGGAATCGGGGGCTAATGATTACATGACGAAGCCGTTTAACTTTGCGGTCCTGAATGTTAAACTGAAGAACCTGTTGATGCTCAATCAAACGTTGAAAGACACTTATGTGAAACAGGTTAAAGTGTTGCCGCCCGCTGTTGAAATCCAGTCGGAAAATGAAAAATTGATTAACAAGGTCCTGGTTTACATTGAAGAGAATCTGAATAATCCTCAACTTTCGGTAGAGGGCATGGCACGCAGTCTTTTAATGAGCAGGGCTTCACTTTATAACAAGATCACTGAAATTACGGGTATGAGTCCGGTTGAATTTATCCGGTCAGCTAAACTTGACCGTGCCATTATTCTTTTGGAACAAAGTGATCTCACTATTGCGCAGATAGCTTATCAGGTTGGCTTTTCTACTCCTAATTATTTTGCAAGGGCGTTTAAGGCAAAGTACAATATCGTTCCTTCAGAGTATCTGGCAAAGAAAAGAAAATTACAGCCCACGGAATACTAAGGCTGGTTGTATTTACACTTGTAATGCGTCGGTGGAAGGCGGAAATGTGAGCGACTTTAAACATTATAACCTCTTTTTTAGACAAGTCTGCCATACCGGCTTAGCTTTTCCTTATAATTTCGGCTCCGGATGGTTAAGTTGAATCTGTCTCAGAGAGTCGCTTGCCTGAAATAACTAACGAATGAATATAAAGCTACGGGCGATTCAAGCCGGATCTCTTTTTTTTGTATCAGTAATAACTGGCGTGCTGCCGGCAAATGCCCAGAATCCCATTGTTCAAACTATCTATACCGCTGATCCTGCACCACTGGTATATAAGGATACCTTGTTTTTATATACAGGTCATGATGAGGACAAATCCACATGGTTTGTGATGAAAGACTGGCATGCATATTCAACAACGGATATGGTGAATTGGGTTGACCGGGGAAGCCCTCTATCGCTTGAAACCTTTAAATGGGCTGAGAAAGACGCCTGGGCGGGCCAATGTATTGAACACAACGGGAAGTTCTACTGGTACATTTGTGCAAAAGATAAGATTTCCAATGGTATGGCGATTGGCGTGGCGGTATCCGATAAGCCTGCCGGTCCGTTTAAGGATGCACTTGGAAAGCCTCTTGTTTCCGGAGGATGGGGATATATCGATCCAGCGGTGTTCATCGATGACGATGGTCAGGCTTATTTATACTGGGGAAACCCCCATCTGTACTATGTGAAGCTCAACAGCGATATGGTTTCATACAATCAGGAGACTGGAATCGTGAAAGTTCCGTTGACTGAAGAGGGGTTTAAACTGCGCATTCATAACGCGCACCATACGTTTGACTGGGCTGAGTCGATAGATGGCCTCGCATCGCATGTTGTGAAGAGCAAGACATCGGAAAAATATTACTGGTATGTAAGTGCAACGGAAAAACATACGAAAAGGAAGGTTATCGGGGTGGCTGTTGGCGACAGGGCTATTGGTCCTTTCACTGATGTGTTGGGTAAGCCGTTCATTACGGAGCATTGTGAAGGAGAGAATATTAATCCGACGGTTATATGGGACGATACGAAGCAAGCCTGGCTTACATGGGGGGCATCTGATCTGTGGTATACGAAACTGAACAGTGATATGATCTCATACGACCTTTCTTCCCCGCCGGGAAAAGTGCCGGACGGGAGGAAAGAATGGTTTAGCAACCAGATTAGAGGTACGGTGAACAGCACTGAAAAAAGGTTCACTACCTACGAAGAAGGTCCATGGATCTATAAACGGAATAAGCTCTATTACCTGTTTTATCCGGCAGGAGGAGTCCCTGAGCACCTGGCTTATTCTACCAGTAAAAGCCTCGCAAGCCCACAGTGGGTATACGGCGATACGGTAATGGCTGTTATCAAAAAGGGAGGTGCTTTTACCAATCACCCCGGGGTGATTGATTATAAGGGCAGGACTTACCTGTTTTATCATAACGGTGCTTTGCCGGGCGGGGGCGGCTTTAACCGCTCAGTGTGTGTGGACGAGCTGAAATTTAATGAAGATGGCTCTGTTGCAGAGGTTGTGCCAACGCCAGGGCTGGAAAAGCCGGTAGAATCCATGAATCCCTTTAAAAGGGTAGAGGCAGAAACAATTGCCTGGGAAGAGGGCATTGAAACTGCAAAAGATCCCGCTAAAGGCATGTATGTGACGGATATACATAACGGAGATTACATTAAGGTGCGGAGTGTCGACTTCCGCCGCGGAGCGAAGTTATTTGAAGCCGGAGTGACCGCAATTTCCGGAGGAAAGATAGAGATAAGGCTGGACAGCGTTACAGGAAAGATTGCAGGCATTTGTGATGTTAAAAGTACCGCCGGGCCGAAAAGCTGGAAAACTGTGACCTCACGGGTCACGGGACTCAGCGGTGTACATGATGTTTATTTCGTTTTTAAAGGTGGTGAAGGAGAGCTGTTTAATTTCGATTGGTGGAGGTTTACTTCACTCAAATAAATAGTTGAAAATTGTTATGAAGCAAACGTTTTTTTTAGTTC
>DALYUO010000122.1:0-375 GCA_031981225.1 Pararcticibacter sp. | reverse complement strand
TTTCTGGCCGGGCTGATTTGGGCAAGCCCGGTAACGGCTCAAACTGTATGGCTTGACGAGCTTGATCTGAGTGTGGCTACCCAGGGATTCGGAATGCCGGGGAAGAATAAGTCTGTCGACGGCAAACCCATTACCATTGCGGGCAAAACGTTTGAACGTGGCTTTGGAACACATTCGGTAAGTTCACTTTTTATTCAGCTTGATGGAAAGGCGACGTTATTTACTGCTATGGTCGGTATTGATGATGAGGTTACAGGGCATCAGCCGGCGGCCGAATTTCAGGTGGTTGGCGATGGCAAGGTTCTTTGGGAAAGCGGTATCATGCGCCTGGGCGATGCAGCCCGGTCCTGTTCGGTATCTCTTGCCGGCGTTAAG